>JAZFTZ010000267.1:0-11379 GCA_036446955.1 Thermodesulfobacteriota bacterium | reverse complement strand
ATCCTCATCGGTGAGATGAGGGACCTGGAGACCGTTGAAACGGCCTTGGTTGCCGGCGAGACCGGCCATTTGGTATTGGCTACCTTGCACACCAATTCTTGCGTTCAGACTATCAACCGTATCATTGATGTCTTTCCGCCTCATCAACAGTCTCAGGTCAGGGCGCAGTTATCTTTCGTGTTGGAAGGGGTATTGACCCAACAGCTGATTCCCCGGGCCGACGGCCAGGGCCGGGTCCTGGCGGCCGAGATAATGATACCCAATCCGGCCATTAGAAATTTGATTCGGGAAGATAAAGTGCACCAGATCTACTCCCAGATGCAGATCGGCCAGGCCAAGTTCGGTATGCAGACAATGAACCAGTCGTTGCTGATGCTTTTTCAGAAAAGACTGCTTACCATGGATCAGGCCTTGGGTCAGACTTCCGACCAGGATGAATTAAGGCAAATGATCAGGTCGGCCACCTTGGGGACCGGGAAGACCCCGGCGCGTTCCCAGGCTCGTACCGGCCGCTAGCGAGCTAGTTAAGGAGGATTCCCATGCCGGTCTATTCCTATCAGGCCAGAACAGTTCAGGGAGGCTTAGAGCGGGGCGAGATAGATGCTCCCAGCTTAGCCGCGGCCCGAGCCCAACTCATGCGGCGCCATATCCGGCCGGTATTGATAAAGCCGAAGAAAAAGGGTATTACCATCCCGTTTTTGACCGGCTGGGTTACCATCAAAGAGACGGCTATCTTCACCCGCCAGTTTGCCACTATGATCGAGGCGGGTCTGCCTCTGGTACAGTGCCTGGAAGCGCTGGGAAGACAGCAGGAGAAGCGCGCCTTTCAGAATGTTCTCAAGGACGTCCAGGAGACGGTGGAGGGTGGCGCCACCCTGAGCGACTCCATGAGGCGCCATAAGAATGTGTTCGATGACCTCTATGTAAACATGGTTACCGCGGGAGAGATGGCCGGTATCTTGGACAACGTCTTGGAGCGGCTGGCCACTCATATGGAAAAAACGATAAAACTGAGGAACCAAGTCAAGAGCGCGATGTATTACCCAGTCACCATAGTGGCGGTGGCCGTTGGCGTGGTGGCCGTGTTGCTGCTTAAGGTTATCCCGGTCTTTGCCAAGTTATTCAGTGATTTTGGCGCTAAGCTTCCCGCGCCCACATTGTTCGTTATCGCCATCAGCGACCTGATGCAAAACTACTTTTTGTATATTGTCGCGGGGGCTATCGCCCTGGCCCTGCTCTTGTGGCAGCTCAGCAAGACCAAACGGGGGCGCTACCTTCTCGATAAGCTGCTATTATCCCTGCCTATCTTCGGGCCCATCGTCAGAAAGATAGCCATCGCCCGGTTTAGCCGGACGCTGGGCACCATGGTGCAAAGCGGGGTGGCGATTCTCGATGCCCTGGAGATTTGTGCCCGGACCTCCGGTAACCTAATAATCGAGCAGGCCCTTCTTAAGGCCCGGACCAGCATCAGCCAAGGCAAGACCATAGCTGAGCCGCTGGAGGACAGTGGTGTTTTCCCCCCCATGGTGGTCCAGATGGTATCGGTGGGAGAGGCCACCGGAAACTTGGATTCTATGCTGTCAAAGATAGCTGATTTTTACGAGGATGAGGTGGATACCTCGGTCAAGGCTCTAACCTCCCTGTTAGAGCCAGTGATTATGATCGTCCTGGGGGTAATTATAGGTGGGTTGGTCATAGCGATGTACCTGCCTATCTTCACGATGGCTGGGGTGATTACCGGTTAACACTATGGGTCTTGAAGCCAGTGGTGAAGGCGCTTCGCTTCGGCGCAGGCTGATTTGGTTGATGTTCTTAAGGGTGGCTGGAGTCACCTTGATATTGGGTGGCATAGCCATCATTCAACTCAAAGGCTGGGCCAGTATTGTCGCCACCCGACCGGCTAGCCTTTACTTCTTCATCGCTTTTGTCTACTTCTTGACCTTCGTATATGCAGTATTGATCAACCAGCTTAGATCACTGAAGGGCCTGGCTTACCTGCAATTGGCCGGCGACGTCTTTTTTATCACCCTGCTTATTTACCTAAGCGGACTGGCCGAGAGCCCTTTCGTCTCCGGCTACATCCTGGTGATAATCGCGGCCAGCATCCTGCTTTACCGGAGAGGGGCGGTTGTCGCCGTCGTCGGCAGCGTCGGCGCGTACAGCCTGTTACTTTTTTCCTCCTATTTTGGCTGGATTCAGCCGTTGGCCGAGGGCACCGTTTGGCCCAGGACGGTAGTGACCAATGTGAGTGATCTATCTTCATCGCTGCTGGTTAACCTCAGTGCTTTTTTCATGGTCGCGGCCTTGAGCAGCTATCTTTCCGAACAACTGAGGCGTACCGGCCAGCAGCTTGAGGCCCGGGAGATTGATTATCGCGAGTTGGACGCGTTAAATAAGAGCCTCTTTCACAGCATCGCCACTGGAGTCATTACCACCGACCTCAAGGGATTGGTAACTTCGATGAACCGGGCCGGCGCCGAAATGCTGGGCAAGAAACTCAAGGATGTTTACCAGCTGCCGCTGCTGAAACTGTTTCCCGGTATGGCCCGGTTTTGCCGAGAGACCGATAGTGGCATTCAATTCACCAAGAAGCACTATGGGACTCAGGTCCAAAGCAAAGACGGTGACCTCAGGTACTTTTCCTTCCATCACTCTCCATTGACAAATAGTAAGAGCGAGCAGATCGGCTGCATATTGGATTTCGAGGATATCACCCACTATCAAGAGCTGGAGGAACGGGCCAGACTGGAGGAGAAGCTTGCCAGGCAAAAGCTGGCCCCGGATGGCGAAGAGGAGCTTGCGTTTCAGAGCATGGTGGGCAAAAGTAGTAAGATGCAGGAGGTTTATCAGCTCATTCGCCGGATCGGGCCGACGAATTCCAATATAATGATTCAAGGGGGATCGGGCACCGGCAAGGAACTGGTGGCCCGGGCTATCCACTATCAGAGCCCGAGACGGGACCTCTCTTTCCTGCCCGTCAACCTCAGTGCCATACCTGAGACGCTGATAGAAAGCGAGCTCTTCGGCCATATGAAGGGCTCGTTCACTGGGGCGGTGAGTGATAAGCCTGGCCTGTTAGAGGTGGCCCGAGGCGGCAGCCTGTTCTTGGATGAGATCGGGGAGTTGAGCCCGGCTACTCAGGTTAAGATTCTTCGAGTTATCCAGGAGAAGACCTTTCGCCGGCTGGGGGGGACCAAGGACCATTCGCTGGATGTCAGGTTCATTTCGGCCACCAATAAAGACCTTTGGGACGAGGTCCAGAAAGGTAATTTCCGGGAAGACTTGTACTACCGTTTAAATGTTATTCAGCTGGATATGCCTCCGTTAAGGGAGAGGGGAGATGATATTGTTCAGCTGGCCCACTATTTCGTGGAAAAGCATGCTCAGGTGCTGAAAAAACCGGTTAAGAAGATCTCTGCCCAAGCGATGAAACTGCTGCTGGATTATTCCTACCCGGGCAATGTCCGGGAGCTGGAGAATATTATCGAACGGGGCATGGCGCTGGAGGACGGTGACATTTTGACGGCCGATAGTCTGCCGGCTATTATCGCCACAGGATCTCCAAGGCAAAGGTCGGAGCTGTCGGTCGAGTTGCCTGAGAAGGGGTTGAACTTGGATGCAGTGCTGGGTGGGCTGGAGAGAGGTTTACTGGTTAAGGCGTTGGCGCGCGTGGGAGGCGTCAAACGTAGGGCGGCCGGGCTTTTGCAGGTAAGCTTTCGTTCCTTCAGGTACCGACTGGCCAAATATAACTTGGGAGAAGGGGAGAGTCTCTCCGATGACTAATAACTAATAAATGATTGTTAGCCCGAGTGGTAAAATAGTTGACTTATTTTCATTTTCGACATAGTCTTTCTGTTAGTCAACCAGGGAGGGTGGGATGGCAGCTAAAGGTAAGTTGCTGATTGGGCTTGATATCGGTAGCAGTGCGGTCAAGATGGTTGAGCTCAGGGATAGCAAGCAGGGGTACTTCCTTAACAAATTTGGTCTGCAGCCCTTGCCCGCGGACGTGGTAGTTGAGGGTGAGGTTGTGGATAGCGCGCCGGTGGTGGAAGCGATTCGGAAATTACGTTCTCAGCTCGGCATTGGTGGTAAGGATGTAGCCGCTTCTATTACCTGCAAATGGGCGGTGATAAAGAAAATCAGCCTGCCGCCCATGGCCGACTTCGAACTGGAGGAACAGATATTATACGAGGCCGAGCAACATGTTCCTTTTGATATCGAGGAGGTTTACCTGGACTACCAGCGGGTGGAGGAGATTTCGCCGGATAAAGAGGAGATGGAGGTTCTTCTGGTAGCGGCGAAGAGGGAGTTCGTCGAACGCCATCGAGGGGTTCTCCGGGAGGCCGGCCTTAACTGCCTGGTTATGGATGTGGATGTGTTTGCGTTGAACAATATCTATGAAGCCAATTATCCCCCTTCCGATGAGGTGGTGGCTCTGGTCGACCTAGGTGCCAGCGTGATGAAGGTTAATGTTGTCGCCGAGGGCATGAGTGCTTTCAATCGAGATGTACCTTTAGGCAGTCAGACCCTGGACCGGGAGATTCAAAACCAGTTCAACCTCTCTGTCGAGCAAGCCGAGGCGGTGAAGAGAGGTGAAGAGGTGGAAGGGATCCCGCCGGCTGAGGTCGAGACGCTGGTTCAAAATTATGCCATGGGCGTGGTGACCGAGGTCGAGAACTCCTTTGAGTTTTTTCTGGCAACACCCTTCGGTAAGGCAATCGACGCGATCCTTATCACCGGTGGGGGTTCTAAGACAAAAGATTTGATTCCGCTCATGAGCGAGCGCACCGGGCTGCCGGTGGAAATGCTCAATCCTTGTGCCCTGGTGGACTGGGATAAGCGCAAATATAGCGAGGAACAAATACTGGATGTGGCGCCATTCATTTCCGTAGGCATGGGTTTGGCCTTGAGGAGGATCAAGGAAAAATGATTCGAATAAACTTGCTGCCGAGGAAACTTAAGGGACGGGCGGCCCTTTTACGCCAGCGCCTGACGACGTTCTTCCTCGTGGCCCTGGTGGCGGTGGGGATTGCTTATTTAATTGATGCTTCCCTGAGCCGGGAGATCAACCGGCAAATAACCGACGTTCGGGCCAAGGAAAAAGAAATCAGTGCGTTGAAGGCCAGGCTCAACTGGTTGGAGGAGTACAAAAAAACAAAGAGCCAGTATACCCGTAAGCTTGCGGTTATAGAGCAGATTCTCAAGGGTAGGACTGGACCGATACGGGTGTTGGATACCTTGGCGACCAGTGTCCCTTCCCAGATGTGGCTTGAGGGAATAAAGCAGGTAAATATGCGGATGAAGATTACTGGTTGGGCCGCGGATAATCTGATAGTGTCCAGGTTCATGAGCAGCCTTCAGTCATCTCCGTTGTTCACCAGGGTGGAACTGGAATCTGTCTCTCGGGATGAGTTCAGGGTGGCCGGGCAGGGATCGCGTTCAAAAGCATATCAGCTTAATAAGTTTGCTATCCTGGCCACTGTTTCCTATTCAGTGAGGAGATAGGTATGCCAATAACCACAGATTCCATATTGAGGCTGAGGCTCAGAAGCCGAATCATCCTGGGAGTGCTGATAGCGGTAATCATTTTGGGCCTCAATCACTGGCAATACTATCAGCCCAAAGGCAAGGAGCTTGAGTCCTGGAAGCAGCAAAACCAAAGGGTTACCGCTGACCTGAACGAGATTAAAGAGGCGGCCGCGCAGATCCCGGAAAAGAAAAAAGAGCTTGTTCAGCTTAAGAAAGAACTTACCCGGGCCCAGACCATCCTGCCGGAGAAAAAAGAGATACCGGCTCTGCTGGCGTCTGTCTCCGGTCTGGGGCGGGAGTTCGGGCTGGAGTTCTTGACCTTTAAGCCCCTGAAGGAGACCCTGAAAGATTTCTATGCTGAGGTTCCAGTGCAGATTGTGGTTTTTGGGGAATTTACCAATGTGGTCAGCTTTTTTGATAAGGTAAGCAAACTTCCCCGCATTGTGAATATCTCCCGGACACACATGAAAAGTCAGCTTAAGGATAGCAAGATCAAGGTGGAGACGGCTGCGCTCCTCACCACCTATCGGTTCCTGACCGAAGCGGAGGTGAAGATAGTGGCGGCGCGAAAAAAGGCAGAGGAAGCTAAGAAAAGGAGAAGGCGGCGTGGCAGATAAGAGATTCTTGCTAGTTCTGGTCTTGGCCTTCATTTTAGCTGCTTGTGAGGGGGAGAAGCCTCAAGCTCCAGGCGTGACCTTGAAGAGACCGGCTGCAAAGGTGGCCGCTAAGGAAGAGCCCCGAAAGGAGCAAAAGGCAGAGATAGCTTTTTCCTATACCCCGGAGGGGAAATCCGACCCATTCAAACCCTTTATTGAAATTGCTCCTTCCCTTCCGCTTCTCCCGCTGTCAGCAGAAGCTACCCGGGTTCTCCCCGGTTCCCCCCTTCCGGGCCGGCCGGGAGAGGCGGTGGCGGCTAAATCCCAGGGGCGGCCGGACAAGCTACTTCCCCAGCTCGGGCGGCCGGAGTTGCCGCTCGGCCCGTTGCAGCGCTTTGATTTGAAGGATCTGAAAGTGGTGGGAATTATTACCCACCGCGAGGGCAATAGGGCGTTGATCGTAGATCTCCAGGGGAAGGGTTATATCGTATCCGAGGGTACCGCCATCGGCTTGCGCAACGGCAGCATCACGAGGATTACCAGGACAGAGATTGTCGTGGAAGAAGAGGAGGTTTCAGCTGGTGGTAAGGTTACTGAAAAGAATGTGGTCATGGCCATTGGCAAAGGTTTGGAAAGGGAAAGAAAATGAGGGCTAAAGGTTTCGCGCTGGCCTTGCTGATCGGGATTCCCGTGTTCGTCCTTTTGGCCTACCCGAGAAGAGTGTACCTGGAAGAGGCGGTGGGTTTACCCAGGACTCAGGTCGAGCAGCGGGGCGACGAGGTCGTAATTACCTTTACTTGGCCGGAAGAGATCAAGAATTATGAGGTAATCAAACTGGAGTCCCCACCACGACTGATTGTGGACCTCTGGGGGATAAAAGGGCCGGCGGAGGTCAAGTCGCTCCCTGGATTATCGCCGGCTTTCAAGGCGGTTAAACTAAAGGAGTACAAAGACCGGGCCCGACTTTTGCTGCAGTTCGCCTCCCCAACAGTGCCTCGTTATCGGTTGGCCCGGGAAAAGAACAGGCTGGTGGTGGCTTTTCGACCCCCGGCCGGCGCAACTGCTTTAGCCGCGGCCCCGGCTGAGGCGAGCAGGGCCAGGGTCATGGCGCATCAGCCGCCCCAAGAGCTCAAGTTGCCCGAGATCCGGCTTAGCGGCCGGCGGGTGGCCCAGCTGATACCGCCAGCGGCTGGCGGCGTGCAAGCTCATGCAACCCCGGGGCTACCTTTTACCGGCGAGAAGATCACCCTGAACTTCAAAGATGCCGACGTCAGGGACGTGTTCCGGCTCATTGCTGAGGTCAGCCGTCTCAATATAATAATGGGAGAGGACGTCAAAGGAAAAGTGACCGTGAGGATGATTGATGTCCCCTGGGATCAGGCCCTGGATACCATACTGAAGCTTCATGGCCTGGCCACACAAAAGATGAACGGTGCGCTGCGGATAGCCGCCAGGAGTATGTTCCATAAGGAGGCGAAGGATCGAATAAGGAAGGAGGCCGAGGCTGAGGCCAAGCGCCTGGCTCAGCTGGCCCGGGAAAGGGCCGAGGCCCGGCGGGAGGCGCTGGAATCCAAACGGGCGGCCCGGGAGCTGGAAGAGCTGGTGGTTGAGAATTTCAAATTGAGTTATCTCGATGCCGACGACCTGGCTAAGCAGCTGGGAAAACTTAAGAGTGACCGCCGCGGAGCCAGCATCACTTCCTCAGCCAAGACTAATTCCGTTTTGATAAGGGACTTGAGGGAGAACGTGGATGAGATGGCCGTGGTGATTAAGCAACTGGATAAACCCACGCCCCAGGTCCTGATCGAGGCCCGGCTAGTGGACGTCGCCTCCGGTTTTGGCCGCGACCTGGGCATCCAGTGGTCGGCCCATGCCGGGTCGCGCTCCGGAACTTTCGCCATCCGAGGTGGCCAGGGAGTGAGGCTGAACCCTGCTGATTTGAGGACGGGTCAGGCCATTCAATTACCCACCATGCCTCCCAATCTGAATGACGAGTTGGTTGACGGCCAAAACCTGGCCATCAATCTGCCCGCGTTCCTGGACTCGGGCATAGAAGGGTTCGCTATTGGTTCGGCCCTGGGCCTGACCATTGGCCGGATCGGTGATCTGCTGCAGCTGGATGTTCGTCTGTCCGCGCTGGAGACCAAGGACAAGGTGCGCATACTCTCCTCCCCCAAGGTGGTTACCCTGGACGGCCGGGAGGCGGAGATCAGGCAGGGACAGAGAATACCCTTTCAGGTTCAGACCGAAAGCGGTCCGTCCACTATATTCAAGGATGCCGACCTGAGCCTTAAGGTGACGCCCCGGATAACGCCGGAGAATACGATATTTCTCAAAGTGGAGATTACCCGGGATGCCCCGGGACGGGTATTTGAAGGCGGGGTCTCCATAGATAAGAACCGGGCCAGCACAGAGCTGTTGTTGAAGGACGGTGAGACGGTGGTTATCGGTGGGATCGTCACCTCCCGCCGTGACAAAGGGATGGCCGCGGTGCCTGCGCTGCATAAGATTCCCATACTGGGTTGGCTGTTTAAGCGAACGACCAGGAGCGAAGCGTCCCGGGAATTGTTGGTGTTTATTACCGCCCGGATAGTGGCGCTGGAGAGGGTAGTGTCCGGAGGCTAGTCAGCTTGGCAAGGATATCGGCTGTTTATGGTAACGCCTGGATAAGGAGGCGGTAGATGCCCAAGAGAGTTTGGTGGATTCCGTTGATTTTGATCGCGGTGGGGGCCATCTCCTGCACGGCCCCGAGACAGCAGGTTGGAAAGCGTTCTCTTTTTCCGGAATATTCATTGACCGGCATCCAGGTACGGGAGATGGAGACCGGCACGGAGGTGTCGCTCATCGGCACCGGTCCGTTCGACTATATTGCCTACCTGCAGAACGCGCCGCCGGGTCTGATCCTTGAGATTCAGAATGTCAAAGCTAACGGCAAGCGTCCTCCGGTGGTGGTCAACAATCCACTGCTAGATAAGATATCGATTTTACCACCGGCTAAGGGTAGTCGGGGAGTGCGGGTGGTCATCGGCATGAAGGAGCGTGTCTCCTATAGTCTGGTGCCGGGGGTTAGCGGACTGGTGGCTCTGTTCTCGAAAGTTGCCCCCCCAAAAAAGCCGGGCTTGAGCGCGAAACAGTCATTGGCTTCCAAATCTCGGCCGGCCAGTACCCGGTTGGGGGAGGACTCGTCTTCCGAGCCGGTTCAGCTTAAGATTAAAAGCGAACCTGGGCGGACCCTGATAACCGTTATCTCCAGGTCGGCCATCTCGAGGGTGGAGACCTTTAAGATGGATGCACCCGCGCGCTTGATTTCAGATATCTGGGGATTGACTCTGGAAAAGGCCAAGTCGCTTAACCCCGGGGTCGATTCCATAAAACGAATCCGGCTGGCACCTTTTCGCGATCGGGCTCGCCTGGTGGTAGATTTGGCTTCCCCGCCATTGCTCTATTCGTCCTACAAAACGGGCAATAAATTGGTTTTGGCCATTGCTAATAGTCCGGCGGCGGCTGAGAATACCGGCAAAGCTGCCGGGTCGAACCCTGGCCACGGGGTTTCACCAAGCCAGGGGACTGTTGCCCGGGTTACCTTTGATTTTCAGGAGGTGGATCTCAGGACCATCTTCGAGATGTTGTCAGGGGTCAGCGGGTTGAACATCGTTTCCGACCAGGACGTTAAGGGGAAGGTGACCTTGAGGATGGTTAATCTCCCCTGGGATTACATCCTCCAGGTGGTCCTGCAATCGAATAGCCTGAAAAGCCGAAGGGTGGGCAATGTTATCCGGGTGGCCCCGGCGGGCAGGTTCATGGAGGAGCAAGAGACAGCCGAACAGATAAAGGAACTTAGGGTTAAGACTCAGAAAGAGCTGGGACGAAAGGCCAGGGCGCAAGACCGCCGCCAGGCGTTGGTGGAGAAAAAGGCCGCGCTGGAGCTGGAAAAATTCGTGGTTAAAAACGTGCCCATAAGTTATCTCGACCCGGACGATCTGGCCACGCAGCTGGAGCAGCTGAAAAGTGAGAAACCCGGCGCCAGCGTTACCGCGTCCATAAAGACTAAGTCTATCTTGATAAAGGACAGGAAGAAGAACGTTGACGATATGCTCAAATATATCTCCCAATTGGATGTGCCCACGCCTCAGGTGGCCATCGAGGCCAGAATCGTAGAGGTCAACACCGACCTGACCAAGGACATCGGCATACAGTGGGGGGGACGATTCAGCCGGCGGGCAGGCACTTTCTCTATAGGCGGAGGTCTCGGAGTTCAAGAAGCACATAGCACTGTCAGGGAGTCCCCAGCCTTCTTATTACCCACCCTACCCACCGGTGCTGTTGATGTGGATCTTTCCGGACAGAACCTGGCCGTCAATCTGCCCGCGGCTGTCGGCCCGGGCTCGGGCGGTGCCTTCAATCTAACCATCGGCCGATTGACCGACCCCTTCTCTCTGGATATCCGGCTGTCTTTGCTGGAGGCTAATGCCAAGGTTAGGATCCTCTCCGCCCCCAGGGTGGTAACCCTGGATAACAAGAAGGCCGTCATCAGGACCGGCACCCAGATACCTTTCGTTATCGCCACCAGCAGCGGCCCGGTCACCACCTTCGAGGACGTGGACCTGGTACTGGAGGTAGTACCCCATATCACCCCGCAGAAGACGGTGCGCCTGGAAATCCGCCTGCAAAACGATCAGCCGTTGGCGGAGGTTCCGGGCATTGGTCCTATAATAGATCAGCAACTGCTCACCAGCGAGGTTCTGGTAAATAGTGGTGATACTATTGTGCTGGGCGGTATAAGGGTTGCCAGTGACGTGAGCGAATTGACCGCGGTCCCCGGCCTCCATAATATTCCCGTTCTGGGATGGCTGTTCAAGAATAAGTTTAATCGAACCCAGCAGTCGGAGATCCTGCTTTTCATCACCCCGCGCATACTGGAATCGGATTAAGGGTCAGCCGGATAAGGTAGTGGCGGGCCTTTCTATAATAAAAAAGTTATCGAGACCATTTAAGGGGGAGGCCTTTGAAAGGGTTGCCCCCTAAAACCCCCTCCTAAACTTTTTGGGCTATCCTTTGATTTGCGCGGATGCAAATCAAAAGAGGCAAAGGCTTAGGGGCCAGATAACAATCGTAAATCATCAGCCGGAGCGATAGTCGGCTTCGCCCTGGTTCCAGTTAAAATAGTTGCTTATTAGAATCCGAGATATTTCCCTCAGCAATGCTATCTATTTCCAGTTAAAATTGCCCTCCCAGCCCCAGGCCCTTTTCCCCT
>JAZFTZ010000266.1:0-4016 GCA_036446955.1 Thermodesulfobacteriota bacterium | reverse complement strand
CAGACAGGGCCTCCTCGCCCTCTTCTCCCTTCTCGGTGATGACCCGAAAGCCTATCAGGTCGAAGTACCTTTTTGTCTGCCCCAGGGCCTTTTTTATCAACAGCTCGAATGATGCCTCTGCTCCTTCGTATTGGAAACCCTGCTCCTCCAGCTTCTTAAGCTCATCCAAAATGGTCTTGACCGCCTTATCGGAACCAATAAGCTTAATGCCGAACTCCTTGGCCTTAAGGAGTATGGAACTTCTACCGGAAAGCTCGGATACCAGGAAACGCTGCCGATTGCCCACCACCTCCGGAGAGATATGTTCGTAGGTGCGGGGGTTTTTTCTAACCGCGCTTATGTGCAGCCCCCCCTTGTGCGCGAAGGCTGAGTCGCCCACATAAGGCTGGCGCTTGTTAGCGGGCAGATTGGCCAGCTCATTGACGAACCGGGATACCTCTCTAAGTCTCCTCATCCCGTCGTCGCTGATACAATCGAGCTTAAGTTTCAGCTTCAGATTAGGTATCACCGAACACAGGTTGGCGTTGCCGCACCTCTCTCCGAAGCCGTTTATGGTGCCCTGTACATGGCTGGCGCCTGCCCTGACCGCGGCCAGGGTATTGGCCACCGCCAGCTCAGAATCGTTATGGGCATGGATTCCCAGGCAAGATTTAGGGAAGGCCTTGCCCACCGCTTTGACGGCCTTCTCTATTTCGTTGGTTAGAGAACCTCCGTTAGTATCGCAAAGCACCAGGCAGTCCGCGCCCCCCTGTTGAGCCGCCTTAAGCGCGGCCAGGGCATAATCGGGGTTAGCCCGGTAGCCGTCAAAGAAATGTTCGGCGTCGAAAAAGACCTCGGCCATATGGGCCTTCAGGTATTGTACCGACTCAAAGATCAGCTCCAGGTTTTCCTCCAGCGGAACGCGCAATGCGTCGCTGACGTGGAAGTCCCAGGTCTTACCCACCAGGGCAGCCACTTGGGCCCCTGATTTGAGCAGCGCTTTGATGTTAGCATCATCTTGGACCAAGCCCCCGGCCCGTTTAGTGGCCCCAAAAGCGGTCAGCTTGGCTGTCGCCAGCTTCAGCCGGGTGGCTTCCTTAAAGAATTTCAAATCCTTGGGGTTGGAACCAGGCCAGCCTCCCTCTATATAGGAGAACCCCAGTCCGTCCAACTTCTGGGCGATGCGAAGTTTATCCTCTACGGAGAACGAGATATCCTCCATCTGGGTACCGTCTCTCAAGGTGGTGTCGTAAATGGCTAGCGCGGTCATTACTTCGTTCTCCGCTTAGGTATCCTTGCCCAGGCCGAAGGTATCGTGTAACACCCTCACTGCCAGCTCGGTGTATTTGGACTCGATGACGCAGGAGATCTTAATCTCCGAGGTGGAAATCATCATGATGTTAATTCCCTCCTTGGCCAGGGATTGGAACATCTCAGAGGCTACACCGGCATGGCTCCTCATGCCGACGCCGACGATAGACACTTTAGCGATACCCTCTTCCCCTCGGACCTCGGCGGCTTGAATCTCGTCAGCCGTTTTCCTCACCAGGTCCATCGCCTTGTTATAATCAGCCTTGGGAACGGTAAAGGTCAAGTCAGTGTAACCATCGGCACTGGCATTTTGAATTATCATATCCACTATTATATTGGCCGAGGTGACCGGTTTGAATACCCGAGCCGCTACCCCGGGCTTATCCGGGACCCTGACCACCGTAATCTTGGCCTCGTCAGCACTGTAGGTTACCCCTGAGACAGCCACTGCCTCCATGCTTTCGTCCTCCTCTGTTACCAGGGTGCCAGTACGGTCATTGAAGCTGGAGCGGACGTGAACGGTTACATTATATTTTTTGGCGAATTCGACCGACCTGGTGTGCAATACCTTGGCTCCCAGGCTGGCCATCTCCAGCATCTCCTCGTAAGAGATCTTATCCAACTTCCGGGCAGTGGGGCAGATATCGGGATTGGTGGTATACACACCGTCCACGTCGGTGTAAATCTCGCACACATCCGCTCTCAACGCGGCCGCCAAGGCCACCGCGGTGGTGTCCGACCCCCCTCGGCCCAGAGTGGTTATGTTGCCCTCCTCGTCAATGCCTTGAAAGCCGGCCACCACCACCACTCTGCCTTCCGCCAGCTCGCTTTTTATTCTCTCGGAATCGATATCCAGGATGCGGGCCTTGGAAAAAGCGCTATCGGTTACTATCTTGATCTGATGAGCAAGAAACGAGCGGGCAGGCTGGCCCATAGAATTGAGGACCATGGAAAGCAGGGCCACGCTCACCTGCTCGCCGGTGGAAAGCAGCACATCATATTCCCGCTCATCCGGCCGGCTAGTGGCCTGAAAGGCAAGATCGAGCAAGCGATTGGTCTCCCCAGCCATGGCCGAGACGACCACTACCAGATCGTGCCCCTCCTTTTTGTTTCCAATAACCCGCTGGGCAACGTTTCTTATCCGCTCGCTGGAGCCTACCGAGGTACCCCCGTACTTCTGAACTATTAGCGCCACTTATCTCTCCTGCTGAACAAGCCATCCGGCGAGATTATCAAACCTTTTACCCCGTAAGTATAACTCAAACTTCCTGGTCTGCTCACCCAGTATATTTATCTTTACATCCAGTCTGTCGTCGGGCAAAAGCGAGGAAAACTTTTCCGCCCATTCCACCGCACAAACACCCGGGCCATAGAAGAATTCCTCCAGGCCGATATCCACCACCTGTACATTACTTTCCAACCTATAGAAATCGATATGGTACAAAGGAACCCGCCCCTTATGTTCCCGGAGGATAATGAAACTGGGGCTTACCACCTCCTCCAGCTCCTCCACATCCAGCCCTGAGGCCAGGCCTTTAACAAAATAAGTTTTCCCTGCTCCCAGCTCTCCCGCCAAGGCTATTACCTCTCCCCCCTGGCAGGTTTTCCCCAGACTTTGGCCTAGCTCAATGGTTTGCTCCAGGCTGTTAGTGATGACCTCTTTTCTCATGACGACTGACGCTGGGCAGCCTTATCTTCCAGCTCGTTAATCATCCCAGGCAGCTCATCCAATAAGTCGGACGCGGCCAAGGCCCTTTGCCCTCTCTTCTGGGCCGCCTTATCCCCGGCCAAGCCGTGCAGGTGTACCGCCGCCAGCGCGGCCGCCTCAGGGCCAAGCCCCTGAGCCAGAAATCCACCTATCATACCGACAAGCACATCCCCCATTCCGCCGCTGGCCATACCCGGGTTGCCGCTGGGATTTATGTATATCCGCCCGGAGGCAGCCGCCACCACCGTCTGGGAACCTTTGAGCACCAGGGTGACACCGTTTCGCTCGGCATAATCTCTGGCCACCCCCACCCGGTCCTGCTGGATATGCTCGGGGGTGCTCTTAAGGATTCGCGCCATCTCCCCGGGGTGAGGCGTCAACACCAGCGGTGCGCGGGCCTGCCTGACCAGCTCAGGTTGAGCCGCGATGGCATCCAACCCACCGGCATCTACAGCTAAAGGCGCCGGGGACCTCTCGATAATGTTGGCCATTAACTCCAGCGTATCGGCATTGGGCAAAATGCCCGGCCCGACCACCAGGGCGGAGAAACGGCTCCAGAGTTTTTCGATATCCTTAAACGCGGAAGCGGCCAGCCAGCCCTCCTGGGTATCCTCCAGGGGATAGGTCATCACCTCGGTCAGCTTTACCTCCATTATCGGATTCAGCCCCCTGGGAACAGCCAGGGTGATAATCCCGGCGCCGCTCCTCAGCGCGCCCAGACCGGCCAGGCTGGCCGCGCCGGTCATCCCCGGGCTGCCGGCGTCAATCCCCAGACGGCCATAATCCCCCTTGTGAGTATCATCCCCGCGCACGGGGAAGTATTTCCTAATTACTTCCTCATCAATCAAATCCGCCTTGATGTCGGCCTCCCGGATGACAAAGGAGGGGATACCGATGTCGTGAACCTCCAGTTCACCCACATAGGCAAGGCCGGGATGGATTACCAGACCCAGCTTGGGAAGGCCGAGAGTCACCGTAACCCTGGCCTTTATGGCGACACCCATAACCTTTCCGGTAG
>JAZFTZ010000265.1:0-6044 GCA_036446955.1 Thermodesulfobacteriota bacterium | reverse complement strand
GGTCAGCGCGTGCGCACAGCGCGGGCATGAGATATCCAGCAATTCCTGCCATCGATGGACCGTTCCGCACTCCGGACAACGCGGCGCGCGCATCATCCGCAGGTTGTAGCCGCACTTCGGACCCGGACGAAGTGGTCGCGGTGGGAGCAGCCATCCAGGCGGCAGTCCTCAAGGGTGAGGTAAAAGATATCCTGTTGCTGGATGTTACCCCTCTTTCCCTGGGTATTGAGACATTGGGGGGCGTATTCAGCAAGCTTATCGAGAAGAACACCACCATACCCACGCGCAAGGCTCAGGTCTTCACTACCGCAGGCGATAACCAGCCCGCGGTCAACATCCATGTGCTCCAGGGGGAAAGGGAGATGGCCGCGAATAACAAGACCTTGGGGAGGTTTGACCTGCTAGGTATTCCTTCGGCGCCTCGAGGCATCCCGCAAATAGAGGTGACCTTTGATATCGATGCCAACGGCATCGCCCATGTATCAGCCAAGGACCTGGGCACCGGCAAGGAGCAGTCTATCCGCATAACCGCCAGCTCCGGCCTGAGCAAGGAAGAGATCGACAAGATGGTAAAAGAGGCTGACGCTCATGCCAATGAAGACCGAAAAAAGCGAGAACTAGTCGAGGCCAGAAACCAAGCGGATACGCTGATTTACACGACCGAGAAGTCTTTACGGGAATACGGAGATAAGCTCACCGCCAGCGAAAGGCAGACCATTGATGAGGCAGTGGCCAAAACCAAAAAGGCCATGGAAGGGTCCGAGCTGGCAGAGATCAAAGGAGCCTGTGAGGAGCTGGCCCAGGCCTCTCACAAGCTGGCGGAGATGATCTACTCCAAAGCTAGCGAAGCTGAAGCAAAGCCCGAGCCGGAGGAGAAAGCTGCCGGCCCGGGTGAGGAAAAGGTGGTAGATGCCGACTTCGAAGAGATAAAGGAAGAGGAAAATAAAAAAGAGGGCGGCAGCCATTAACGCTAGCGGTAGCCGTGAAGGTTGACAGGAAGGCTTACAGCTTTGGAAAACAAGAGAGATTATTATCAACTCCTGGGCGTCAATAGAGACGCCGGTGACGAAGATATAAAGAAGGCCTACCGCAAACTAGCCTTGAAATACCATCCCGACCGCAACCCCGGAGACAACGACTGCGAAGAGAGATTTAAGGGGATAAATCAGGCCTATGAGGTGTTGAGCGACCCTGAGAAGCGAGCCCAATATGACCGTTTCGGCCATGCCATGGCCCCCAGCTTCGAGGGATCCCGCACCGAGACTGGTTTCGGATTTGGTACCAGAGACCCATTCGATATATTTGATGAGGTATTCGGCGATATATTCGGCACCGGCCGGGGACGAAGACGCGCCATGCGGGGGGCGGACCTGAAATACAACCTGGAGGTATCGTTTGAAGAAGCCGCCTTCGGAACCCAAGCCAGGATCAGGATCCCCCGCACCGTTAGCTGCCAGACCTGCCATGGCAGCGGCGCGGCAGCGGGAAGCCGACCCACTACCTGTCCTACCTGTCGGGGCACCGGCAGCTTGAGGAGCCAGCAGGCATTTTTCACCTTCAGCCAGACTTGCAGTCATTGTCAGGGTACCGGCCAGGTCATCCGTGACCCCTGCCAGCAGTGTACCGGTGAGGGCCGGGTGAGAAGCCGGGAAACGATTTCGGTTCGCATACCCCCAGGGGTAGACACCGATACCAGGCTGCGCTTATCAGAAGAGGGTGAGGCCGGCGCCAATGGGGGGCCAGCGGGAGACCTTTACGTGGATATAACGGTAAGGCCCCACCCATTCTTTGAAAGGCACGACCAGGATATCTACTGTGAGGTGCCCATTTCTCTCACTCAAGCGGCTCTGGGGGGAGAGATCGAGGTGCCGACCTTGAAGGGAAAGGTTAAGCTGAAGCTACCTCAGGGCACTCAGTCAGGACAGATCTTCCGCCTCAAGGGGAAAGGTATTACCGGCTTGAATAGAGGGGGCGTGGGGAATCAGCAGGTGAGAATCCAGGTAGAGATTCCGACCAAGCTCTCTGCCCGCCAAAAGGAACTTCTGGAGGAATTCGTCCGCATCTCCGGGGAGGAGGCAAACCCCCAGACCAGCTCCTTCCTCAAGAAGATGAAGCGGTTATTCGGCTAGCAGCAATCGCCAACTAGCAAAAGCCATCCTCCGTCACCGGCGAAAAATCTCCTTCTGCCCGTCAGGGGCGTATTAGAGCCGAAAAAGGTCGCCAACCGGCCCCGGCAGCCAACCTGGGTACCAGAGTGGTTTATCGCCAGTCTGGGAGGCGAGGAAGCATTGTTAGCTTGCTAACAAAATCGTTGTACCCGTGAGCATATAATAAAGGAGGGATTCGTGGGTAAAAGGATGAGGAGAAAACCGGCTGAAAATTTGATTAAGCCAGGGGCAAGACCGCGGCCGAGCAGGTTGGGCTTGTACTCGGCCGCGGCCATGGCCGTTGCCGCGCTCGCCTTACTGGCGCTATACATGTCCAAGCCCCCGGCTCAAAAGCAGGTTGTACAAAGGGAAACGACGCAGGCCGATAAACTCCGGGCAATCCGCCCGGCGGGTTGGCCGGGAGTCCTTGACCCAGGCCAGTTTACCGGCAGGACGGCTAAGGCCTACCTGGCTGCAAAGCAGATACCGGAGGTGCTGAATAAGCTCTTTTGCTACTGCGGCTGTGACCGTATTGCCGGGCACCTAAGCGTCCTGGACTGCTTCCGGGACATGCATGCGGCTAGCTGAGACATATGCCAGCTAGAAGCGCTGGAAGCGCTTCAGATGCACGACCAAGGTCATTCAGTAAAACAAATCCAGGCGGCCATCGACAAAAGATATGCCCGCTTCTATGGGACGCGAGCTCCGTCTCGGGCCTTTCAGCTTTACCGCCAGAGAGCAGGCCAGTACGCTCCCTAAATCGCCGGCCAGCCCGCTATCCTTTCCATTGGGTCCCCTTAACTGGTTGAGGTTGAAACATTGGAACGGAGGAGAGGGCGGATATGAAACGATTCATCGCATGCATCGCCGGACTGACTATGCTACTGGCCGGGTCAGTCGGCTTGAGCCGGGGGGTGGAGCTCAAACTAGACCCTCGAAAAGCGTTGGTCCCCATTGAGGAGATCATGTCCGGAGGGCCACCTCCGGATGGGATTCCCCCCATTGACCGGCCCCGGTTCATATCGGTGAAAGAGGCCGATAAGTGGCTCAAAGATCGGGAACCTGTAATAGCCTTCCAATTGCAGGGCGACCACCGGGCCTACCCCCTGCAGGTTTTGACCTGGCACGAAATCGTCAATGACCTGGTCGGTGGCAAGCCGGTAGCCATAACTTTCTGCCCCTTATGCGCCAGTGCGCTCGTCTTCAGCCGTGAGTATAAGGGCAAGGAGTACGATTTTGGCACCTCGGGAATGCTATACAAGAGCAACCTGGTCATGTACGACCGGCAAACCAAATCCTTGTGGGCCCAGATAACCGGTCAGGCCATCGTGGGTGATTTGGCCGGTGCCAAGCTCAAGCAGTACCCGGCGGCGATTGTATCTTGGGGGCAGTGGAAGAAAGCCTATCCTCAGGGAAAGGTCCTCTCCCGCCAGACCGGTTACCGCCGACCTTACGGCCGAAATCCTTACGTCGGATATGACCGGATTGACAAGCCTCCTTTCCTTTTCCGGGGTAAGCTTGATGGTCGGCTATTACCTATGGAAAGGGTGGCGGCCATTCGGTTGGGCAAGGTTTACAAGGCCTATCCCTTCAGGGTATTGGCCAAGAAGAGGGTGGTGAACGACCTGGTAAACGGACAGCCCCTGGTGGTATTCTACACTCCTGGGACCGCCTCGGCGCTGGATGAGGCCGAAATCGCCGCGTCTAAGGATGTAGGCGCACTGGGGATATTCGACCCGCGGCTGGAAGGCAGGCGACTGACCTTTCGCCGGCTGAGGGATGTCTTTGTGGATGAGCAGACCGGAAGTTCCTGGGACATTTTAGGCCGGGCGAAAAATGGGCCTTTAAAGGGCAAGGCCTTGGCCCGGCTCACTTATCTGGATACTTTCTGGTTCGCTTGGGCGGCGTTTCAGCCTGAGACGATTATTTTCAGATAGCCGCGGCCATCCTGGCAGCGGATTGCCGGCTAAAATTCTCTCTCCTCCAGGCTGAAGGGGAGGAGATTGCCGGCTAAGCTCAGGCTGGTATTCACCAGCCGGCGAATAAAAGGGTGGGCAGCTAAGAGCTGGGGATTTTTATCCAGGGTGAGCGCGGCAGCCAGGATGGCCTTTATCCTTGATTCCTTAGCATGGCTCCGGCTCAGCATATCGGCGGTAAGAAGCAACCGTCGTTTCAACAACGGAATCTTCGTCATCACCACTTTTTCTAGGAACTGCTTGTAAACGTTAGTCGAGGGCCGGTTGCTCAGGCCTCCCGGGTCTGGTTGGGGCATAAATTGGTCGGGTTCCTCTTCCAAAAATGACCAGTCTTTCAACTCGTTCCAGTGCAAAATCCTATCGCTCTTAAGGTAGAGGCTGCGATTTTCGGCGATGGCGCCGAGGTCGAACTCACTGAAAGCGGGGTCATACTGCTGGGGCGTGAGGTCATCTTCTCCAAATAGCCTCTTGCGCAGAGAAAACTCCGGTGGAGGCGAGAAACCGACGGTCTCATTTCTGTACAGGGCATCCTTAACCAGCAGCAGGGCATAGGGGTAATCCACCTCGACCACTATCTCTTCCTTTTTAGCCCGGTTGATCATGGTGACGAAATCAGCCCGCTCCGAGGCATTAGCACCGACACACTCGACCATGCCCAATTCCTCATGGATGACCAGGCACATCTGCTCCACCAGTTCCCGGTCGTAGTTCAAGCGCCGGGCCAGCCATAAACCGCGGTTGCCCTGGCTATCTATATTGCTCACATATGCCCGATAGAACTCCCCCGGCCGGGGTTGACTTCTGCCCACCTTTTCATTCCGTATTCCCAGAAACATCAGCCTCAGTCTGGAGCGCCGGGCTGCTTGCACCAGTTGAGGCCTCAACCCCCGGCGAATGATTCGCTCCAGTATCCTGGCCGCGTTGAGCGACCTTATCTCACCCAAGCCCTGAATAGCCGGCAGAGCCACCTCCTTATCGTTGCTTTCAGAAAAGATTTCCAAGAGGAAGGAGGTCTTATCTCCCTGGCAGCGGGCTAGCTCCCTTATCATGCGCACCCTTAACTGGGGTGGTAACTGATAGAAACCATCCAGAAAGATGCTTAAAAGCAGGTCGTTCGCCCCGAGAAGAGAGAGAAATTTAGCCGTCGAAGGAGATGAGGGGCGAAAAGCCTCAGGAAAAAGCTGAGCCATTATCTGCCCATTGACGGGCACATCGAAATAACGCAAGGTGGACAGGATGCGGGCTTTAAATTGTATGTCATGGCCACAACTGAACAACAAATCTATCAACGGTGTTACCAACCGTTCATCGTCCAGGCATTCCAGCAAGAACATGTATCGGGATATCAAGGTTGCGTCGCGGCACCGATTTATCCTCTCCAACATCAGCGGGCCCACCTGGGCGCCGTACTTATCGAGGTTCTCCGCCAATCTCTCCAAGCGCCGCACCGAGATACCGTCCCTCTCTATCTGGGTCAGACAGTCAATTATGACCCGGCGCTCCCTCAGTCGGTAGTCAACCTTATCTCCCTTCAATCCTGACACTCCTGATAATTCATGGCTAGCTTAAGCGCCTCGGCGTATACCTCTCGCACCCCTAACTCCAAGCTCTCCGCCAATTGCCGGCAGTCCTCGTACTCAGGAGATACCCGCAATCGGCCACCCGGGTCCACGGCCGCCTTTGCCCTGATATCGCCGAACCTGGTAGTTAAGACGACCTCTTTTCTTTTCAGCTTTACCCGGTTGGCCCGGTAAAAGCGTAACCCCAGCGCAGTAGACTCGTAAAATATTGTGGCGGCCAATTTGTCTTTATCTTGCTCCGGGCAGAGGACCCGCAACAATATCCCCGGCCGATTCTTTTTCATCTGCAAAGGGCTAAGCGATACATCCAGGGCCCCTTGGGAAAATAGAGCCTCCATGAG
>JAZFTZ010000264.1:0-12273 GCA_036446955.1 Thermodesulfobacteriota bacterium | reverse complement strand
GGTCCTCTACCTTGTTTATACCCGATCCTTTGCGCACCCAATAAGTGCTGGACGGCACCCCGGGCCCGGACATCTGAGCCACTGCCGAGAGCTTTACCCCTCGCTCTCTGGCGATCAGGTAAATGGGATCGAGAGCAATGGTGGCATCTAAGCTTCCGGCCGCCATGGCCTCTATCGCTTGAGGGGGGGTGGTGAAATTAATCCACTTAACCTCCAGCCCGGGTCGCTTGAACCAGCCTTTGGCCTTGGCCACTATGAGCGCGGGGGCAGTCCAGACCCGGTTGTAGCCCATTCTGATAACATTCTCCCCCTTCTGTCCCCAGGCGGAGATGTTAAACGCCAGGGTTAAAAACGCCACCAATACCGGGACTAACATGAGATTTAACCTTGACTTACCCATAACTCACCTCCTATTGTGAAATGAAACAGCCCACGGCACCCTATCACGCCTTATTCTCTCGGTGTGCCTGAATCAAAAAATGGCTAAAAACGAAATAGCCGTTGCAAGAAGCCAGCTTCCTCAATGTCTTCAATCACCACCGCGCTATCCCGGCCCACCATCTTATCGCCGACCATCACCAAGATCTGTCCGCCGGGTTGACCTTTCTTTACCGGCGCGCTCAACCCTGACGATTCCAGACTGACGGTGAGCTGCCTTTCCTCACCTCTCTTTACCACCACCACCAGGTCTCTGGCCGCTATCAGCTGGGCCTCTCTAACCTTGCCTCTTTTGACCGGCACAGGCTTGCCCACTGGCGCGCCCTTGGGCACGGCAACCACCTTCTTATAATTACTAAACCCCCTAGACAGAAGCCTGGACGCTTGAGCAAAACGGGCTTTGCTGCTGGCCGCGCCCAAAACCACGGCTATCAGATGCATCTTTCCCCTTAGCGCGCTAGCGGTGATGCTGAAACCGGCCTGACTAAAGTAGCCGGTCTTTATGCCATCTGTCCCTCGGAAGGTACGGACCAGGCGGTTGGTGTTAGTCAACTGAAACTTACCCTGCCGGAAGGTATCCCGCCATGTTGAACCCCAGCGCTTCGTATCGCCGAACTTCAGCAGCGGTCGGGCCAGCATGGCCAGATCATAGGCCGAGGTTACATCTCTTAGCTGCCCCCTTGGCGGCGGCAGCCCGTGCACACTCACATAGTAAGTATCAGCCAGGTTAAGCTCTTTTGCCCGGGCATTCATCAGGTCGACAAACCCCTCAACGTCGCCAGCCACATGCTCGGCAATGGCTACCGCGGCGTCATTGGCCGAGGCTATCACCGTAGCTTTCATAAGCTCTTCCAGGGTGAACTCCTCCCCTTCTTTAAGATAAACCTGAGAGCCTCCCATACGGCTGGCCCACCGGGATACGGTAACTTTATCAGACAGGCTGAGCTTGCCTTGCTTAACTCCCTCCAGCACCACCAGCATCAACATCATTTTCACCATGGATGCCGGCGGCCATTTTTTGTGTATATCACGCTCGAAAAGGATAGTGCCGGTATCGGCCTCCATAAGCAAGGCGGCCTGGTAAGGTCTAGCCCCCTTTTTGGCCGCTTGAGCGGAAACGGGATCCCAACTGAAAATGGGCAGCAAAACCAGTGCCAGCAAAAACCGTGCAAGCTTCCTCAAGATCATAAGCATCTCCCTGTACGGACAACTAACCCCCCACTCCTTGGAGTTACTTTCTTACTATTATCCACAGCCCCCTTCTGGTATCCAACCGGGCCTGGTCAGTAACCCCGGCCCGTTCTATTATTCTCCCGGCATCCTCCCGGGTAAGGACGGCCTTAGCCAATCGACGATTCAGCTCTTGAGAGCGGGGCACTATCTCCGTCACCAACTCCTCTGGCGTATACGCGCCCAAGCCACCCCCCAGCATGGCCAGACCACCAGCTTTGAGCACCCGACAGGCCTCCTTGACCAGCTCTACAGTATCCTGCCAAAAGAACAACGCCCCGCGAAAATAGACCAGATCCACGCTGTCACTCAACAGGGGCAAATGATACTTGTCTATCTCCCTAACCTTGATACGGCCTTCCAGCCCCGCCTGCTCTATCTTCTGTCGCAAATAGGCGCCTGTTCCCGGAGAGTCATCCCCCACGGTTATGCTGAGCTCAGGCAGTAGCCTGGCCAGCTCCAGGGAGATACCCGGGCCGTAAGGTCCGATCTCCAAAGCCTGGCCATTCTTCCGTCCGTATTCCTGGGCGATCTGCCGGGCCAGGTAGGGATAGATAGGAATGAAAAGTTCGTTTACCGCGATAATATCCTCGAGTTCCATTCCTTACCCTTCTGACCGGTGAAGTTCTAACAATTCTTAGCACAGTGGCCGGGCAAGTTCAAGGAACATCTAGGGTGGTGAGAAAGGGGTGATGCTCGCCGGGGGGACGGGCCCGTGCGGGCCCATTCCCTGAGAGAGCACTGTTTTATAACATTCTCGTAAAGGGACACGATTATGCCGGAGTCGTATTTTATCAGCGCCGGCCCTCTTGCCGCGGCCTTAAACTGCTGGTGTAGAGCCGGGTCGGCAAGAAGCTTCTCACAATTGTCGGCCATTTGGGAAACATCACCCACTCGCTTCAACGGGCGAAAATTAGATATATGGATGAAAAGCTTTTCGCCATGAGGTGAAAAGCTCTCTCTCTGCCTTGCCTCACCGCCAGGCCCTCTGTTGAACCCACTCCGTTAGTCTCTCACTGGTCTGCGGACTCTGGGCAGAGGCCAGCGCGGCCAGTTCCTGCCGGAAATAGCCGCAGCGCTCCAGCTCATTTAACAAGGGAGAGAAATCGGTTCTGGGGTCCCAGCAGTAAAATTGGCTGACCTTGGGGTAGTCACGGATATAGGTAAGGAACAGGGGTTTGCCCCCGGGGGAATGTTCTTGCCTTAATTCCATGGCTTAGCGGAGAAGTTTCTCCAGGATATCCAATACCCCCTTGCCGGAGGGGCCTGGCAGACGTTTTTCCAATTCTTTCCTTAAGCCCATCTGGATCTTTTTCGGCAAAGCTCGGCGAGAGAGGGATAGCTTGGGCGAGGAAAGGTCTCCTTTGATGGTCAGGGGGACCTTGACCCAACCTCTACCGGCAGAGAGTAACTGGCCTAGCACCGAGAGGGTTAAGGCCTCCCGAACGAAGGCTGGCGACATACTGGCTTCCAGGTTATAGTCTATTTTTCCGGCCACCAGATCGATGGTTCCCCGGCCATTGGCGCTTAACTCAGCAGATAGTGCCTCGGTCTGGTAAACCCAAGCCTTTCCCTTATCCATCCGGAAGCCCACCTTGACACTGGAAAACTCGAGCCCCTCTATCCGATCGGGATTCAAAAACGCCTTGTACTTTCGGAGGAAGTCCAACTTACCCAACTTGATCGCCGAGGCGAGGACACTGCCATCCCCCGACAATGCCCCCCTGAAATCGGGCCCGCGGAGAAGCCGTCCGGCCAGGGCGAGGTCTAACGACACCTGCCCCTTCTTTATGAAGCCAAACCTGGGGAAAAGGGCTGAAATTAAGGTGCCTGCTTCCACCCCTTCTGCACTGAGGCGCAGCCGGTAAGCAATGGGGGAGGAGCTCAGCTCCATCCGGGATTGGTAAGTTATCCGCCCACCGGCCAGAGAAGCCACCAACTCCTGATTAGCCACCAACTCCTCAACCTTTAGTCTCACCCGGACATCTTTCAGGGAAAGGCCCTGATACTTAGCCTTAGCCGCGTTGATATTCCCATCTATCTTCCAAAACTTAAGCGCGGATATAACCGCCTGTTGCCTGTGAGCGAAAGAGCGGGATTTGGAGGGCAACCTGGCTTTGGAGTCGACCCTAGCTTTGGGCTCGGGGCCAAATTTAGCCATTTGATCCAAGTCGATCAAATCTGAGAAGAAGGAAAAAACGGCGGTGTTTCCCTCCTTGCCCTCGGTTTCCAAGACAACAGACCCTTTAAAGCCGGAGCTACCTATCTTTAATTCCAATCCTTCGCCCGCCAACCGTTGCTCAGTTAACAAGAACTTGCCCTTGATTGAGGAATTCAGCTCAGCTAGCTCCTTGAACTCCAGGGAAAGCTCTTTTATTTGCAGAGCCCCGGTAAGGATTCGACCAGCTGACCGGGAACGGACTAGAGAGACCTTTCTGGCCCGAGACCTGGGCTGGGAGGCGTCCGTTTGCAGGCTTACTTGGTAGGTTAATAAGAGGTCCAGCCCTCTCTTCACGTTCAGTCCGCTGATCTGCAACGTTCCCTCAGAGGCAATTCTGGCGAAAGAGTTCCCGGCTGATAGCTGGAGGTCTAAACCCACCAGGCCCTGGGCAAAAAGCCGGCGGGCCCATTCGGGCAGGAAGGAGAAGAAAGGTTGCAACCTCAGCTTATTACCTCTCAAGTTCAGGTCGGCTTGCCCGCCTTTGGCGGCTATTGTTCCCTGAATGGATAGCTCAGCGTCAGGTGTTCCGGGAAATCCCAGCGATATATTTACCTCCATAGGGCCTTCGCGGGATATGTTTTCCACCTTCAGCTTGACATTTTCCAACTTCAGCCGATAGGGGCTGTTACCATCCCCGCGGGCCAGGTTAAGATTGATCCTTGCCTCTTCCAGACGCACCTCAGTAATGGCCAGCTGGAATTTGAGCCGGCTTTTTGGAGGGAGCGTGGCGGAAGGCGGCCCAGCTGAGGAAGGCCTCTTTCCCAGGTCGGAGAAGTTGTATCGGCCTTCGGGACTGCGCTCGATGAATATGGCCGGCTCTATGATCTGCATGCTGTCTATGATCACTTTTTTCCACAAAAGCGGGATCAGTCGGTAGTTAAGCTGTATCCGCTTGGCTTCCAAAAGTGGTGTGGGGCTAAAACCTTTCGGATTGGCCAGAGAGAACTCGCTTATTCTTATGCCCGAGAAAAGGCTAACCTCTATCTTGCCTATCTTAACCTTGCTGCCCAGCCTCTCTTCAACTTTGGGCACAATGTAGTTGTTTACTGTATCGGAAGAGAGGGTGAATCCGAAAACTAAACTGGATCCGATAACTAATAAGGTAATAACTGTCAACGAACAAAGGACTGTCTTAACCGACTTTCTCGGGGCTGACCAGCGCATCCTCAATCCCTCTCATCCAAGACTTACCCTCCCGCGATTGCCTTTTCCGCAGTCAGTGACGGCTTCAGCTGCTCGAACAGCTATCCCCAGTCGGGCTCTTCTTCCTTTTCAATTTCATCAGTGGGTACCCTCAGCACCAACCGACGGTGATCAGCGGCGCAGTCTATTCCGATGCTCAGCTTCAGCAAACACTCAACCTCTTGGCTCTGGTAATCAAGCGCGCGGGACGTTGAATTTTTGAGGTGATGAAACAAATGGTACCGTTGTACCCAGCCCTTACCTCCACCGCAGTGCCGTTACCCCTAGGTGACAACTCCGGCAGGGTGGGAGGTTGTAAACCCACCGCCAAGAGGATAGAATGCTTGCTAGCTAATTTTAACCCCAACGGCTCTCTGGCATCCGTTTCAGTCTTCCAAAATGAAGGTAACTTCTACGGTAGCCCGGTATTCCACTATCTTGCCACCTTCGATCTTGGCCTTATGCTCCAGCACCTTAAGACCGCTGAGGTTCCTCAAAGTCCTGTTGGCCCTTTTAAGGGCTTCACTTACAGCATCCTGCCAACTGTTTGGGGAAGAACCGACTATTTTGGTTACTCTTGCTACTGCCATGGTCACACCTCCTCTTTGCCAATAGCTATGTCTGGAGCAGTTCCGCAAAGACGTCCTCTTCGACCTTGCTGTATTCCTCCTTGCCCGGCACGAAACTGTAGGAAGGGCCCTTAAAGCAAATATCGGAAAACCCGTGGTCTATGACCTCTTCTATCTCGATCTCGACCACTGCACAGGGGAAGGTGAGCGAGTCCAGCTGCTCTTTTATTACCCGGGCCTTACCGATGACGCCCATATTTATGTCGTCGCCCAAGATCTCCAGGGCAACATTCTCATTATTACGAATGTGAGTTAATGGCCGCCCCTTTTTATCCAGGGCAACCCGGATAGTGCGGGAATCTTTGGCCACCACCCAAGTCATAATGGCCGTATGAAGCTGGCCTTGGGGCGTGGCGGTAGCCATAACAACGCATTTCCTTCCTTGTAGAAAATCGACTATCTGCTGAGGAAGTTCCGGACTGCCAACCATTTTATTAACCTCCCGCTTCCGGTTACGATGGTTCCTACATCTTTTTGTTTAATAGCAGGCCCGCATCCACCGCCACCATACCTTCCTGGTTAGCGATCAAGGGATTTATGTCCAATTCCATGATATCGGGATTGGCATTGATAAGGGCTGAGACTTTCAGCAGCACATCCACCAGCCGGTCCTCTTCAATTGCCGGCCTCCCTCGAAAGCCGGCCAGCAAAGGATAGCCTTTTATCTCCCGGATCATCTCCCGGGCATCCACCCGCCTAAGTGGAGCCACTCTCAAGGCCACGTCCTTCAGTACCTCCGTCCAGATTCCTCCCAAGCCGAAGGCCAGTACCGGCCCAAACGTCTGATCACGCTTAGCCCCGATGATAATCTCCACTCCGGCCTGGGCCTGCCGTTGAAGCAGAATTCTTCCGGCCGGGAACTTATCTTCAACAGTGGCTATCACCTGCTCCAGGGCTTCGGAATCCTCAATATTCATAAACACGGCACCCGCCTCGGTCTTGTGAGTCAATCCCCGGGCGAGCACCTTAACCACTACAGGATAACCCAACCGGGACGCGGTTGGCAAGGCATCTTCCACATCCTCCACCACTTGCTCCTCGATCACCGGAATGTCATACTCCTTCAGCACCCTCTTGGTCTCATACTCATCCAGGCATTCCACCCCCTCCTTGGCCAGCCGGGCCAGCTCCCGGGAAGGTGGCCCAGGTTCTGGCCACACCTCCTCGACCCGATTCAAGAAATCCCGGTACTGAACCAACCCTTGGTACCCGCGAACCGCCCGCTCTGGCGTGGGGAAAAGCGGGATATCTGCCCGGGCCAGTTCCTCGGCCACTGCCGGCGCGGAGATAATCAAGGCAACTACTGGCTTCCCTCTACTCTTGTGAGCCTTGATAACTCCCCGAGCGAATTCCGGTTTATCCAAACCTACGTTGATGGCGATGATGCCGGAAATCTCCGCGGCCCGTCCCAACACCTCCAGGCAAGGCTGAAAATTTTCATCCGCCATCTGGGGCGTCATATCCACTGGATTGCCATCGGCACCGAAAGAGGGGAGATAGCGTCTGAGCTCCCGCCTCGTTTGCTCCTCAAGGTGCGGCACCTTCAGGCCCACCTCTTCACAGATATCGGAAGCGATGACGCATGGCCCACCTGATATCGTTGCCACGACCACCCGGTTATCCCGAGGAAGAGAGCCGTGCCAGCGAGAAAGGGTGCGGCACAAATCAAAAAATTGGTCAGTGTCCTGTGCTAAAATCATACCCGCCTGCCTGGAGGCAGCCTTATAAACCTCCCAGGCACCGGCCAGAGAGCCGGTATGAGAACGGGCGGCCCGGCCACCGGCTTCGCTTCGGCCCGCCTTCAGGGCCACCACCGGCTTCTTTCTAACCACCCTCTCGACCACGCGAAGAAATTTCTGTCCCGCCTTTACATCCTCGATAAATAGGGCCACCAGCTCAGTAGCGTCGTCCTGGCCCAGATATTCCAGCAGGTCGGGGAAGCCTATATCAATCTGATTGCCAATGCTGACAAACTTGCTTATACCCAAGCCCTGCTTGGTGGCTTCGCCGAATAGAATGCCGCCGTAAGCCCCGCTCTGGGACAGAAAGCTTATCTTGCCCGCCACCCGAGGCAGCTCCCAGAAATAGGTGCCGTTTAACTTAGCCTGGATGTTGTAAACGCCCATGCAGTTAGGACCCAGCACCCGCAAGCCCGTCTCCTCGATAAGCTCACGGATCTCGAGTTGAAATTGCTGGCCGGTATCACCTGCCTCGCCAAAGCCTGAGGAAAGGATAACCGCCACCGATACCCCAGCCGCCGCGCAGTCGGCCACGGCCTGGACAACCCTGGCCGCGGGGACACTTATCAGGGCCAGGTCCACTCTATCGGGTATCTCCGTCACCCGGGAATAGGCTTTCAATCCCAGGATTTCACCCCCTTGGGGATTCACCGGATAGATGGCACCGGCAAACTGGTACTCCACCAGGTTCTTGGCCAGTATATGACCCAGCTTGGCAGGATACCGCGATGCCCCCACCACGGCCACACTCCTGGGGCTAAATAACGCTTCTAAGCTGGTCCCTGACTCTCTCAGCATTGTCCTTAAACTATTGACCCGCTGACCTGGCCTTCGGCTTATACCTGAATTATCTGAGGTTAGCAAAAAGGGGCAACGTTGTCTACAAACTCTTCAGAGCTTTTGGTAAAAGGTTAGGGGGCACCCTTTGAAAAGGGTTGCCCCCGCACAAAAGACCCATCCCCCAAGAAAGATCATCTAAAGAGCCTTAGCGGCCCATTGTCACCGAGCCCGGGTCCACCCGGGCGAGAAACTCCGGCGCGAAAAAGTTGGCCGTGGAACCATCTATTTTAAGCCCTTTTTTTTCCTTAAGCCAGTCGGCGATATTTCGGACTTGCCTTTCGGCCCGGCCATCCAATCTCACCGGATAGGAGAAGGAAGTCAGCATCTCCTGGACATCGACCGGCTTCAGGCTAATTATTCTGGCCAGGATTCGCGCGGCCGAGTCCGGCTTTTTTCTTATAAACTGTCGTGCCCTGATCAGGCCTGCCAGAAACAGAGTAACAGCTTTGGGATCTTGCTCCAATACAAGGCCAGTGCTTACCAGGTAAAGGCTGGGCAGATAAATCTCTATTGCCCGGGGCAGCGAAAGGACGCGGACCTTACCCTTCAACGACTCCAGCGCTCGAGAGGGCCAGGGCTCCAGTGAGATGAAGGCATCCAGCCGGCCCATTTTCAGCGCGGCCGTCAGCCTGGGTCCAGGTATCGACAGCGGTCTTCGCCTCCCTTTTGCCAGCCCAACAGCATCCATGACCCGGGAGTAGAAGTATCGGGTGGCTGGAGTTCTCTGGACCCCCACTCGCTTGCCTGGCAACTGGTAAATGCTTAGCAGCTGCCTGCGGGCCACTATCTTTATGAGCTTAGGGGCTCGGGCCACCACCGCCAGAATGGGCAACCGGTATCCCTTGGCACGGGCGGGTAAAATATTCCACTCGGTTGCTCCGGTAAGTTCCACTTTTCCCTGAACGGCCGCGTCCAGGGCCTGGCCCCCGGCCGCGAAATATATGACCTGCACCCGAAGCCCGGCCTTTTGAAAATAGCCTAATTCTTGGGCCACGTAGAAGGGCAAGTAAAAGGGATCGAATCCCAGACCCAAACGGACCTCTCCGGAAGCGGCTGGGCCGGTGAGAAAGCAAAAGAAAAGGATGGCTGCACTCAGGCTGCGAAGGCCATTTCTTATGGTTGGCATCTCTCCAAAGCGGGCAGCAAACAGGCTTAGTCCACCTTATACCGATCCCGGTCCTCTCTTACGATCAGGCGATCACAGATAGCGAAGATATCTCCAAAATAATGGACCACCGGCTTTATCCTCGAGGTATCCAGCTTCCCCTGAGAGAGTGCGCTATCATCGGCATAAAAGGCCACCCCCTTGCCCACCACAAGCAGATGGTCAGCCCTTATATTAAACGTATTGGTTACCTGACACTCAAAGCTAAGCTTGGCCTCTTTTACTCGAGGAGGCCTCACTAGCTTTGAGGGCACCAAGGTCAATTTTGCCTTGTCTACCTCACTTACCTCTCTGGGATACCTTCGGTCGGCAATCATCACCGCATCCAGAAGCTCTTCAGTGACCAAGTGGGCCACGAATTCCCCTGAGGACTTAAGGTTGGCATAGGTATCTTTCTCTTCGTCTAAATCAAGCTTGTCTTTAAGCTCCTCAGGTACATACTTGAGGTCGTGTTTTTTGCCCCCCACCGACACTAATATCATTGGTGGATCGTAGGAACAGAATGTAACCGCGGAAAAAGGGGCCATATTCACCACGCCTGTCGGGCTTATTGTAGTAATGAGAAAGACCGGCCGGGGTGAGACCGCCCGGCTCATCAAATCCTTGTACTCGCCGATATTTATTTCCATAACAAACCTCCCCGCTTGCTAGCTGGGCCATTAATAGCTAGTCAGCCTTTTTTACCAGGGTCTTTTCCCCTCTCTCCAACCACCACACCGTCCCGGAGAGCTTGTTTATCTTGTAAGCCGCAGTGGCCGATACCGGGTGAAGGGTATAAAACCCGTTGGCCAAAACAATGGCTGCGGCAAGAGTAAATGCAGCTAAGACAAGAGCGGTTTTCATGATCCCCCTCCCTTCTTTGCCGAGAAACCGCCCCTCATACGCCTTTTACCAGGAACCGGCAGCAGTTATTACCAGTGGCCAGGCAACCGGTTTCCCCAGCCTGAACTGGTCGCTCGAATATGCCCTGGGCCAGGCCGGCCAGCACCCCTCGGATGACATGACAGACTGGTCGTTGGGAGGGTCCGTACGCCTGGGCATAGGGAGAATTATGAACATTGATTTCCAGCATCCTCTTTTCCATATCGAATGCCACCAGCTCGAACCTGCCCCAGCCGATCTGAGTCCCCATACTGATCATGAACTCCACCAGCCCCTTTTCAGAAAGGCCCAGGGTCTGCTTATATTTTTGGGCGGAGAGACGGCCGCCGGACATGCCGCCCTGGTAAAAGAACTGCCCGGCTCGCTCCCCCAACTCCTCTTCCAAAGAGCTGAGAAGCGCCATAATCGTCTCCGGCCTGACCAAGATGTAGCGAACTTCCTTGAAGGAGATACAACCGGATTGAGAGTCGTATTCTAAGTTATCAAGGATCTGGTTCACTAAATCACCTTTCCTTTAAGGAGCTCAAGCTTTATTCTCCCCTCCCCTGAGCTTTTTGGTAGCGAACGATTTGACCACCATCCGCTTAGGGTCTATGACCACACCGTACTCCTCTTGCGCTGCTTTCAGGCTCACCTTGCCGTCCTTAACGTCCTGGAGTACCAGTTCAGGGTCCCGCTCAAAGGGAGGTCCGTACCCACCTCCACCTGGCAGGCATATGGAGAAGAGGTCTCCTTTTTTCAGCTTATCCATTCCCTTGGAGCGCATCTGCACCGGCTTTCTTGAATCAAGGTTTAAATAGAATATCCCTGGCCGGCCATCCTTCCCTCCCGCCATACCTTTGGGAGGAAATTTCTGCCGGTCCCCGTAGCGAGCTAAGGTGACTTCGTCGGTCATAATACGGGTATCACGCCTTAAGCCCAGTGCGCCTCGGTACCTGCCTGCCCCGGCGGAATCAGGCAGGAACTGGTAGCGCTCTATCCGGACCGGGAACTCCAGTTCCACCGCCTCGATAGGGGTGTTCATGAACCTGGCCAGATGCGAATCCTGACCATCGCGGCCGTCGGCAAACGGGCGTCCGCCCGCGCCGCCGCCCTGGATATCGGTGTAGACAAAGCGCTTACCGGTCTGATGATAATACCCGGAAAAACCGCAGGTGGTTATCTGGGCGTGGCTGCCAGCCATTACCCGGTCGGGCAGCGCGCTACTCAAGGCTATGAGCATGGCTTCAGTTATCTTTTGCGAGGTGTTGGTACGCGCGGCTACCGCGGCCGGCAATCTGGGGTTGACCACCAGCCCCTCACTGGCCTCAACGGTAACCGGGCGGTAGCAGCCCGAATTAGGGGGAACGTGAGGATCGACAACCGCGATCAAAGCGTAGTAGACCGCGGCATGGGTCGTGGCCAGAGGACAGTTGACATTTCCCCGCACCTGTTCGTCAGTGCCTTCGAAATCGACTTTGGCCCAGTCAGCCTTCTTTTCCAGGTTCACCTGTATTTTGATGGGGACATCGGATACGCCATCGTCGTCTACGTAATCGATGCCGGTGTAACGGCCATTGGGAACTCTCTTCAGGTTGGCGCGGATTCTTCCCTCCGAATAGTCCAGCAGCATGGCGGTGCACTCTTTGACCACCGCCTTGCCGTATTTGGCAAACACCTCTTTGAGCCTTGCTACCCCCACATAATTGGAAGCGGCCTGAGCGCGAATATCTCCCAGCGTCTTCTCAGGGATCCTGATATTGCTGGCCAATATACTGAACAAATCCTGATCTTCTCTTCCCCGTTTGTAAAGCTTGACCATAGGAAGGCGCAATCCTTCCTGGTAGATCTCGGTCATACCACCGGCAACACCTCCAGGAGAGGCACCACCGAAATCAGAATGATGGGCGATGGAGCCCACATACCCCACCAGTTCATCTTTAAAAAATACCGGCGCAAAGGTCTGCA
>JAZFTZ010000263.1:0-7013 GCA_036446955.1 Thermodesulfobacteriota bacterium | reverse complement strand
TGGTGAAAAGTTCATCAGCCGGGGGTGCCTTCTTTTCATCAATGAGCTTGTACTCGATGAGGAAGTTTTTTACATTATCCACTGCCTTCCGGGTGATCTTAGGGTCTACGGGAAGATCCGCAATCACAAGATCGGACACTATGCTCGCCACTCTAGGAGTGTGTTTAAGGGTTTTTATTAGTTGTTTCTCAGCCCAGGGCTTATTTTGCAGGACGAAATTCTTGCTCTGGAGGATAGACTTTACCGCCCTTCGCACCAATCCCGGATTCTTATCAATGAACGGCCTGGGCGCGGCGATTGTGTCATCTATGTTCTCCTTGGGAAGGAACTGGCTGATAGATACGAGCGGACGCAGTAGCCCTTTTAGCATTAGAGGAATTGCGTCCATTGGGTTCAACATCACGCTGTGGATTTTACCTGTCTTAATAGCCCCTAGAAAAGCGCCATGTCCTCCGGTAGATATAAACTTTACATCTTTCTCCAGGCCCAGGCCACGGACCGCAACAAGACCATAAGCGTGGAACAAACCTCCCAGCCTTGAGCTCCCGAATGTTGTCCCTTTCAGATGTGCCGGCTTCAGGATGAGGCTGTCGGATTTAACCCAGATATAGTACTCTGCCCGGTTTGTCTCTGCCACCGCGACCATAGGTATTCCCGCTGAAGCAGCCTGAATCAGGCTGGCCATAGGATCGTAAGCCATGTCCAGGGCGCCGGCGGCGATGGCCCGGTGCACATCACTGGCCCCTCGAAAGGGTATCCACTTGGTATCTAAGCCATTCTGTTTCCAGAACCCCTTTTCCTCGGCAGCCAGCAGAACCAGACTATAGGTAGGTTTTTTGGAAGGAGAGCCAAAGCGGAGCTTCTCTGCCGCCAGGCCTCTCGAGGCTAAAGCTGTCAAGAGATACAAAAGTACCCACCCGATTAGAAACATCCTTCTAACCATTTTACTCCTCCTTTCTGTTTAGATGACCCAATTGACCCACATTTTTACTTCTCACAGATGCTAGGGTGAGAAATCCTCCTCTACTTGATCTCTGGCGTGATGTACTTATTGGTAAACATCCGCTCAACCGATTCCTTCTTCTTGATTAACCCCAGGGAGAGGAGCACTTGTTGAGCGGTTAGCCAACCCTCTTTAGACTGCCAACCCAGGCCGAACTTTCGAGTATTGTCATCCTGGAGCAGTTCCAGGGCATGCTTAAGTTCCAGCCGCGATCCTTGCTTGCCCTTGGGAAAATATTTGGTGACCATCTTAAAGGCTTCATCAGGGTTATCAAGCGCGTATCTCTTTGCCCGGTTCATGCTTCGGACAAAGCTTTTGATGACGCCGGGGTCGCTTTTGAGGAACCGCTCACTGGTTATGTACTGGTAGGAGCCGATGTTAACGTAGTCGCCTATCCTGATCATGTTAACCTTAAGCCCAATGGCCTGGGCTCGGGCGGCCTGGGAGGTGACAAAGCCAACGATAGCATCCACTTTACCCTGAGCCAAAGCAGTGGCGGCACCATGGCCGACGGTTATCAGCGACAGGTCCTTCTCTCCTATCTTCGCCTTGGCCATGGCCGCCCGCAGGGCATAATAATCGGATGAGCCTAAGCTAGGCACGCCCACCTTTTTACCCCTGAGATCTTCCATCTTTGTCAGGCCCTTTTCCACCTTGGACACGATAGCGGTGGGATTTTTCTGAAACCAGGCCCCTATGGCGATGACCGGCAACCCCTTCTCCCGGGCCTGAATCACCGACATCAAGGCCGCGCCGGTGAACGGGTACTTTCCTGTGGCCACCAGCTTGACAGTGTCGGCTACCCTTCCCAGAACGTCGAAACTGAACTGAAGCCCCTCCTCCTTCAGCATCCCTTTCTCCATGGCCACCAGCATGGGAACAAAGGTGAATCCCGGTGGCCACCCGGTGGCATATTTGGCTGAACGAAGCTGCGCCTGAGTGGGATGGGCAACCACCATTGCCATAACCAGAACCAGTGCCAGAAATGTTGCTCTTTTCATCTCTTACACCTCCTTTAAGTGTTATCCCAATGGGCCTAAATGGTCTTGATGTCGCCCACCTGGAGGCGAACATAAGACACATGCCAGGAGAGGAAAAACCTCTCCAACAAGGCGATAATCTTATAAAGGCCCAGGCCCATTAAAGTGAGGATCACCACGCTGGCCACGATGAGAGGCATGTCGAACTGTCCACTGGCCCAGACCAGCAGGTATCCCAGACCCTCCTTGGAGCCCATAAACTCACCTACTATGGCCCCTATTATGGCCAGGGTGATGCCAGCCTTTGCGCCGGCGAAGATCATTGGCAAGGAATGGGGCACTTCCACCAAGAGGAAGAATTGCCAGGCGTTGGCCTTTATTGACCTCATCAGGTTGATCATGTTTGTCTCCACCGACCTCACCCCTACCATTACGTTGACGAATAAGACGAAAAAGGTTATCAGTCCGGCTATTACTATCTTGGAGCCGAGACCGTAACCAAACCACAGCACCAATAGAGGGGCCAGCGCCACCTTGGGTACGGTCTGCAAGGCGATGATATAGGGTGAGAAGAGAAGCTCCACCCGGGGGAATTTACCAAAGGCATAACCCAGAATCACACCGAAAGCTCCGCCCATGGTAAAGCCCAGAACCGTTTCCAGAAAAGTCACGTAGGCATGCTTGATGAAAAGCCCATTTGCCAGCCCGACGAACAGCTCCCGGGCGATACTCTCCGGGCTGGGCAATACAAAGGTGGGGTAGTCGAAAATGAAGATCACAAATTTCCATAAGCCCAGGAAGGCGACGAAAATCACCAAGTACGATAGGTAAACCTTAAAGGAAACCCGTTGGGTCATATTTCCTCTTCCTCCTCCAGATGCCCCAGGTCCTTCCTTATTACTGATATGTACTGGGCGAACCTGGGATCGTCCATCACGCTGGCCCCCCGGGGCCGGGGCAGGTCAATTTCCACGATGGTCTTTATGGTCCCGGGGTGGCCCTGGAAAACCGCCACCCGATCGGATAAGAAGACCGCCTCAGAGATGTTGTGAGTTACGAACACCACGGTCTTCTGGGTCTTGCTCCAGATTTTAAGCAGACGGAGGTTGAGCTTTTCCCGGGTAAGGGCGTCCAGCGCGCCAAAGGGTTCATCCATCATCAATATCGAGGGTTCATAGCCCAGGGCCCGGGCAATGGCCACCCGCTGTTTCATACCGCCGGAGAGCTCATGAGGATATTGATTCCTGAAGTCCCAAAGACCCACCATGTCCAGGGCCTGACGGGCTTTTTCCTCGGCCTGCTTTCCATTCACGCCCCTAACATCCAATGGCAAACGCACGTTTCTTATGACCGTTCGCCAGGGGAGGAGCACCGGGTCTTGAAAGACGTAGCCTATATTATCAGGCACCTCGGTTAGCTTCCGGCCCTCCACCCAGATCTCCCCCCGGCTCGGTGGCAGTAGTCCGCCCAGGATATTCAGAAGGGTAGTCTTCCCACAGCCACTCGGGCCCACAAGGGAAAGGAACTCCGTTTTTCTGACCTCGAAAGTGCAGCTGGCCAGGGCATGGATATCCCTCGACTTGGTGCGGTAGACCTTCTCGACCCCGGCTACTTTAATAGCGACCTGAGAATGATTTGTTTCATTTGCCATATAGAGATACTCGAATTCGGTTATAAGACAGGAAGCTTAAATGAAAAAGAAGGGGGTCTAAATCAGATAAATGCACAAGAAGGAATAATGGTTCCTGCTTAAGTAAGAAATGCTCGGGCAGGACGGGGGTAGGAAATGCAGCCCCAAACCACCTTCCGAGCTGGAGAGGCCAACCTGGGCTGGCGGGAGATGTCCGCTCTTGCCCTCGAGAGTGCCCTTTCCTGCCTGGCTGACCGTGGGAAGGGTAACCATCGGCACTTCAGTGCAGTGTCCCTGGTTTGGGTAATCAATCGAGCTCAGAGCTGGCTGCTCCTGGGTTAAGCCGGTTTCGTACGCCAAACAGTCCAAGGCATTAAGGCTCAGCAGAGCGAATATACTGACCAAAGTCAGCATCAGGAACTTCATCTTGAAGTCCAAGCCAATAGCAATCTTCTTACCTCCCCCATTCTAAGAACGGAAGCTTGGCTTTTCATTCCCTACGGTCATGCTATTCCCCCAAGACTGGGGCTTCGGTTTAGTAATACAACTCTACTTCGGTTTGATAATGCAAATCTACCAGGGAGGCATAAATCTGTCAAGGGGGAAATGGCCTGGGGCCAAGATAAATATTTCACCCGGAAATAAGTCGCCTTACCAAGGAGAAGGGCTTGGATTCGGGAGAGCCATCTTAACTGAAAATCTTCGCTCACCAAGGCCCCGGCTGGCGAGCGATTACCATTTGAAATCTGGCTCAGTTCTCACAGCTAAGATTCCCAGATACCCTAAGGTCCTGGTTAGTTGGTATCAATGTAAGATGATTAGGGTGGCTCCGGCCAACACAGCTAGGCAGCCCCCCCATACTCGGCTTGTTATCCTTTCAGTGCTCCGCAAAAACAGATGGGAAATCAGAACGATGAAAAAGCCGGCGGTATTACTCAAAGGACCCACCACGATAACCGGGCCCCACATTAGTGCATAGTAGAAAAGAGGCAAGGCCACGGTGGTGGCCAAGCCTGAAAAAACAAAGTAACGCAGAGACCGCCCGGTCAAGACAAGTCCCCCCCGCCCGGGGAAGAAGTAAGAAAGAATAAGCAAAGTAACCAGGGATGTGCTTGCCGTTACGGCTGCTCCCAAGAATGGATAACCCAGGCCGGATATACCCCATTTTCTAATGATAGGTGAAAACCCAAACAACAAAGCCGAGATCACGGGGAAGATAATGTCTTTGAAGCGGCCCTGCCCTTCTTCCCTTTGTTCCGTAATAAGAGCAATTCCCAGAACTATAAATATTGCCCCACCCAGGACAGGAGCAGTAAGCCTTTCGTTAAGGAAAAGGACGGCCAGACTAACACTGAATAAGGGAGTCGCTCCCATGATTACCCCGGTCCGGGCCGCACCTAGCCTGGCTATGCTGGTAAATTTGAGCAACCGGCCAAAAGTCTGAGTCATTATTCCATCGACGATAAATATCCAAACTAAACTCAGCCGGAAGGCATCCCAGGGAACCAGGATAAAGGAGATTGACCAGAGCAGGATAACGTTAATCGTCAGGGTGGCAATGGCCGCGGCCAGCGGGTTCGAACCTTTCATCCCTGCCCGAACAGAAAGATCTCCGCCAGCATAAGACACTGCTGTAACCAATCCACCTAGCTCAGCCCACACAACAACCTCCTAAACTGAAACAAAGATAATCAAGTCGGCGTCGGAACTCAACAGTAACCCCAAATTTATTCTTTGATGTCAAGATAAGGAGTAAATGAAGAACGGACAGGTAAGGAGCTGGCTGGGCCAGATGCAAGTAATTTGACGAGGTTTCTATCTTGCTGGTTGTCTTACCTCCGTACAAAGAAAAACCCAGGGTGGCCATATGGCATCTCGTAGGGTGCCGACCCTGAGCCTAACTTTTCGATTATGTCCGATGGACTACAATGCTTTGTCTACTGTCCTAAGCGGCATTACCATCGACTATTAGAACCCAAATCCAATAAAGTCTTCCTGCCTTCCACCGTGCTCTTGCCACTCTCTGGCCTCATTCACGATTAGGCCCCTTTTTCCAAGGGAATACCCATTAAACATTCCGATCGCTTTAGCTGCTTCCTGTGTCGTACCCATTTCCACAAAACCAAACCCTCTGGAATGACCAGAGTACGGCTCGGTGATAATTCTGACCGACTCGACGGTACCAGCCTGCTGAAGCAAAGTCGTTAAATCTTCCTCCTTCGTCTTGAAGGGAAGGTTCCCTACATACAGCTTACTCAACATCTATTGAAACTCCTTAACATCAAAGGTTACAAACCACAATTTCCCTTTTCGACCCTTGATAAAGATATGGCCAAGCCTTACCGCTGGTTTACAAAGGGCACTTTAACAAATCATATTACCAATAACTTTTAAGTTATGCAAGAAAAAAATAGCCCTTTTCGTCCTGTCTGCCAATAGGATAAAACTATCCTTCTCCAAGAACGATTTCACCTGGAAATAAGCCGTTTTCCCAAGGAGAAGGGCTTGGAATCAAGGAAGTCAGTATAACTGGAAATCTCCCCCTACCGACGCCCTGGCTGGCGAGCGATTAGGATTTGAAATATAGCCCCTGGCATTTTCTGGGTTTGGAGCGACTTCATCTTGAACTCGATAGCCGGGAAGGACCTATTTTTTAGGAACCTGGTAGAATATTTCTATTGGTAATCACTTATGGCTGGACCAGCTTTTGGGGGACCCTGAATTTGCTTATAAGTCCAGCTTTGGAAGTGGTACAGTATTTGGGGGGAAGTCACTCACGACCCCAGCATAACCATCACCATCCACCAGATGTTGTAGGCTAGGTCGTTCAGGAAATGCATTGCTAGGAGATCTGCCAAAGACCAAGTAAGCAGCTCACCGACAACATAGACTACATAGACTGGCCAAGCGGCGAAGGCTTTCATCTCCTCTTTTCCATCACAAGTCTTATGAGATACAGCAGGCCGGGCGTGGCCGACCGGTCGTATACCTTTTGATCTAGGGCCAGTTTGTCCCCTAGCCTCCGAACCAGACCTTCGTAGGTGTCCGGGCTAACAATTGCCAGCATTTCACAGATCTCATACTTGCCCCTATCATTCGTGCAAATTGTATAGCCCCTTTGTTCTGTTCTAACTTGCTCAACATGTGGATATATTCCGCATTCGGGGTGAATTCCAAACTCCCAAAGCTCCTTACTGTAGCCGAACATCGTCTCCCCCTGCTAATAATGCAAATGATTGTCACTATCAGCTATAGTTGCTATTAGCACGAGGCGTGCCAAAAGGAACTTATGAGACCGTAAAAGTCCCAACCGAAACGAAAAGAGAGATAAGTAATTAATTTCGCATGATATTATCCAAAGAAACCTCCAACTAGCCTTGGTCTTAAAGGCGACAATGGA
>JAZFTZ010000262.1:0-10986 GCA_036446955.1 Thermodesulfobacteriota bacterium | reverse complement strand
ATACCCCCGGAAAGCTGGTGCGGCTTGCTCTTCTCGAACCCGGTCAGGCCAATGGTCTTGATGAGATCCCGGACAATCTCCCGGATCTTACTCTCATCACGCACCTTGGAGGATGAGAGCTCCAACCCGAAGCGAATGTTTTCCTCAACGGTGCGCCAGGGATACAGAGCGAACTCCTGAAAGACAATGCCTCGCTCGGGAGAGGTCCCGACAATATCCTTGTCGTCCAATAAGACCCGGCCCGCAGAGGGTTTCAACAACCCGCCGATGATATAGAGCAAAGTGCTCTTGCCACAGCCGCTTGGACCGAGCAAAACCACGAATTCGTTACGGGCGACAGTGAGGTCAATACCGTCCAGGGCGACCACCGTCTTTTTGCCCGCGAAGACCTTTTTCAGGCTCTCTATTTTCAGGATAGCTTGGTTACTCAAGCTTATCTCCGTGCAGCTTCAGTGAAGCTAGACTCTTTTATAACAATAAAGCGCTCTTGGCAAACAAAATTTTCCTCCCACTCCCCGGGGCACGGAGCCACGGGAAAAACTCAGGGTTTCCCCTACAAATAGCGCCTGGCCCTTCCTCTGGGAGTGTCACCCATGTCCCATAACAATATGGTTTACTAGCCGCTTATGCCTTGACACCCTTCAGACAAAGGGTTAATATTTGAGCCAGGTCATATGCGATAAAGCTCATCACTAGGCCTGGAAGGGCGGTTTCTGCTCACCGGCTAGACTAGTTGAACTGCTGAGGAGTAAAGATGGAAGAGAAAGACCTGGCCAAGATGACGGCCAGCAAACTCGTGGAGGAGGTCCTGAAAATACCTGGCCTTACCGGCGTTCATGCTATGAAAAAGGCGGAGCTCATTGCCGCTATCCGCCAGGCGAAGGGTTGGGTAGATAAGAAGGAGGAGGTTAAGGATCTGGGCGTAAAGGAACTGAAACTTGGTATAGCTAAACTGAGAGCTGAACGAGAGGCGGTCCGAGAGTCAGGTGACAGAAAAAAACTCCGTCTCTTTCGCATCGGGATCAAAAAGCTGAAACGCCGGACGAGAAGGTTGACGCGGGCTAAGGCCTAGTTCTTGGAGGTAGCGCGGCTTGGCTAATTACCCTCGAGTGACCATCTTCAGCAAGCCAGATTGCTGTCTTTGCGATGAAGCCAAAACCAATTTGTTAGCCGTGAAAGAAGATGTCCCGTTCGTGCTGGAGGAGGTGGACGTATCCCAGGACTCTCGCCTGCTAGATGAATATGGCCAGGAAATCCCGGTGATCTTCATCGAGGGGCGGAAGGCATTCAAATTCAGGGTTGACCCGAAAGCCCTCAAGAGAAAGCTGGCAAGACTGTCCAGAGGATGAGGGCGCAAGGTCTAGGCTAAAGGCCAAAGTTTTGATTAGGAGGTAGAGCGATGAAAAAGATGCTAGCCGGGGCGGCAGCAGTCTTTGTATTGTTGTTTTATTCCTCTTCCTTTGGTTACCTGGGGATGAGCTTGGAGCAGATGGAAAAGGCGATGGGCGCACCCGCCAAGAAAGCAAATGCCAACTCCTATATCTTTGAGTCCAGGGTGAAAAAAGATAACCGGATTCTTAAAATCAAAACCGGAGACCTGATCAAGATAGAAGCGGTGTTCAAAGATAACAAAGTCGTCAGCGAGACTATTTTTCTACCCAACAAGTTGGATAACCAGAAGGATGTCCTCAACTGGATCTGGACCTATACCGGGGGGCGGATCAGGGACATAAACCGTCCCAAGACTAAAGTGATTCGCGAGGCGGGTGGCGAGAAAGCCTACTATTTTACCGGCGGCTACTGGGCAGTGCCCCGCATAGACCCCTCGGACGGGACCGTGGTGTCCATCACCCTGGGAAAACAATAAAGGATACCCGCCACCAGTATGTCTGAAACCAGCTCCGCTAGGGAGAGTGGGAGATGGTGGGTTATGACCGCGGTCTCCCTGGGTACGTTTACCTCTACCCTGGCCAGCGGCATGGTGAGCGTCTCCCTGCCCACTATGACCCAGGCTCTCTCCACCGATATGGTCACCGTTGCCTGGGTGATAATGGCTTACCTGCTGGCAGCAACCGGGTTGCTTCTTCTCTCGGGTCGGCTGGCGGATTTATTCGGCCGCCGAGAGGTTTACCTCGCTGGCTTCCTGGTCTTTACCCTGGGTGCCGGCCTGGCCAGCCTGTCGCCCTCCATCTTTTGGCTAATCGGCGCCCGGGTGGTACAGGGTCTGGGCGCGTCCGCGCTCATGGCCAATGGCGCGGCAATGCTCTCAGTAGCCTTCGGCGCCAGTCAAAGGGGGAGGGTGTTGGGGTTGCTGGGCGCGGTGGTCTCCAGCGCGCTGATGGCTGGCCCTCTGCTGGGCGGATTTCTGGTTGAGCACTTGGGCTGGCGCGCGGTATTCTACATTAACATCGGCCCAGGCCTGGCGGGCGCGTGGATTTGCAGCCAGGTGCTGGTGCCCGAGAATAAGGCAAGGATACGGCCCCGGCTGGACCTTTTCGGTGCCGCCAGCCTGGCTTCGTTTATCACCACCCTGGTAATGTTATTGAGCCAGATTCAGAGAAAGGGTTGGGGGTCCTTTTACATCCACTCGTTATTTATTGCCAGCCTGGCTTCTTTTATTGCCTTTGTGCTGAGGGAGAAAAAGACCAGAGATCCGATAATAGATTTTTCTATTTTCAGGAATATACCGTTTCTAATGACCATTGGAGCCAGCTTTTTTTACTACGCCATGGCTATCACTAACAACTTCTTGATGCCCTTCTACCTGCAAAGGGTGCTAGGCTTTACACCGGCTCAGGTGGGAATGATAGTGGTACCGATATTCATCACCATTATGTTGGTGGCGCCGATAAGCGGCAGGCTTTCAGACCGGGTGGGTAGTTACTTCCCTGCCCTGATAGGCATTGTGGTGGCCACGGTTGCTTTCTGGTCCTTTACCCGGCTGACCAGTGACTCCTCGGTCGCGGATATCATTTGGAGACAGGTCCTTCTCGGGATAGGCATGGGGCTTTTCAGTTCCCCCAACCACAGCGCGGTCCTGGGTTTTGCCCCTAAGGAACATCTAGGTCTTGTTTCCAGCTTAATCGCCTTATTCCGCAACCTGGGCTTTTCCTCTGGCCTGGCAATAGCCGGAGCGGTGGTAGCCGGCCGGCTGGCTTATTACCAGCGTCTTGCTCCGCAGATAAGCGGCTGGTCTTTTCTACAAAGTCTGCACGATGCTTGGTGGGTAGCCGCGGGTTTCGGCGGGCTGGCCTGCATAATATATATTGCCCGGGCCAAGGGACAGAGGGAGCCCGAGCCGGCCTTGCCGTGAGGCCGGTCTTGGACAGAAATATTTTTTCATTTCATGATATAATTTTAATGATTTCCAGTCGTCTAAGATTAAGGGAGCGGATTAGCGAGGCGGGAGAGATATAAATGCCGGAAAGAGAGAATCCATCCGGGTCGGGAACCGTAAAAAAGAGCCTGCTGATAATCATTGTCGCTCTGGCCCTTCTGGGACTGGGGGCCGGGGGCTTCACTTACCTGCGCAACCGAACAGAGGCTGACCTTTTTCGGACGGTGATGGTGGAACGGGGGAACATAGACAGGTTCGTAACCGCCACTGGGACGCTCAATCCGGTGGTATCGGTTAATGTCGGCACTCAGGTCTCGGGAACCATCAAGGAGTTGTATGCTGACTATAATTCCCGAGTAAAGAAAGGCCAGCTGTTGGCTCGGCTGGACCCGGATACCTTCAAGGCTCAGCTTTCCAAGTCCCAGGCTGAACTGGAAACGGCCGGCAAGAATTTGGAGAAGGGGCGTTCCCAGCTGGAGGATACCAGGATAAGCCTGGATAATGCCCGGGCCCAAAAGGCCCAGGAAGTGGCTAATCTGGCCAAGAGCGAGGCTGGTCTATTGAGTGAGCAGGCCAATCTTGAGAAGACCCGGGTGCTGGCCAAGGATGCTAAGATCAAACTGGGCCGGGTGGGCAGGCTGGTGAGAGAAGGAATAATGGCTGCCAGTGAAAAAGATACCGCCCAAGCCAACTATAACGCTGCCCAGGCCCAGGTTCGGGCCGCCTCGGGGCAGGTCGGGGCTGCCCAGGCTCAGGTGGAAGCATCTAAGGCCCAGCTGGAGGTGGCGAGAATACAGATTAAGTCCGCCCGGGCCAAACTGAAATCGGCTGAGGCCAATTTAAACTACCTGGCCTCTAAGATAGGTGAGGCCGAGGCAAACGTTACCCTGGCCAAGGTCAATCTTCAACGCACGATTATCCGGTCTCCGATTACCGGGGTGGTGGTCTCCAGGGATGTCGATCTGGGCCAGACGGTGGCTGCCAGCTTTCAATCCCCCACCCTTTTTGTTCTGGCTGGCGATCTGACCAAGATGGAAGTAGTGGTCTCCACCGATGAAGCCGATGTGGGCAGCATCAATCTGGGACAGCAGGCTAGCTTTACTGTGGATGCCTTCCCTGAAGAGGAGTTCAAAGGCGGGGTCACCGAGATCCGGCTGGCTCCTCTGATCAGTCAGAATGTGGTCACCTACAGTACGCTGGTGACCGCGGACAATCCCGAGCTCAAGCTTAAGCCGGGAATGACTGCCAGTGTCTCCATACTGGTGGATCGGAAGGAGGACGTGCTCAGAATTCCCAATGCCGCGCTTAGATTTATCCCTCCTGATGCAGGCAAGATATTGAAGGCCGCGCAAAACTCCTCTAACGATCGCCGAGGCGCGGCCAGGGGTTCCCGCCCATGGGCTGGTGGCCGCGGGCGCGGCGGGAGCGGATTCGGCTGGCGCCGAGGGGATAGCCTGGCAAATCAACCGCTTAAAGGAACCCGGCCAAAGAGGCAGCGGATATGGATAATGAACGAGGTAAACAAACCCTGGCCTGCCTGGGTGCTGATAGGAATCAGTGACGGCAGCTATACTGAGCTGGTAGCAGGCCAGGTTAGGGAGGGCCAGAGGGTCATCGTCGGCCAGGTCAGCAAAGGGCGGCGGCAGAGTCGAACTCGGGGTCCTCGAGGCTTCGGTAGGTCTCATTGATTCTGAGGAGGCCGTCGGTTGGGTAGGGAGCCAGGCAGCCAATCCGGTGAAGATATTATAAGGGTGGAGGATCTCCACAGAACCTATACCTTAGGTGAGGAGCAGGTTTTCGCGCTGCGAGGAATCTCCTTTTCTATAAGACGAGGAGAGATGTTAGCCATCATGGGTGTCTCGGGCAGCGGTAAATCGACCCTGCTGAATATCCTGGGCTGTCTAGATAGGCCCAGTCGGGGAAGGTACCTGCTGGACGGGGTGGATGTTTCTCAATTGAGCAAGGATGCTCTGGCGGCCATCCGCAATCTGAAGATAGGATTCGTATTCCAAAGCTTCAATCTCCTTCCCCGTACCAGTGCGCTGGAGAACGTGGAGCTTCCTTTATTATATTCGAACATGCCTGCCTGGCAGAGCCGACGGCGCTCGGAGGAGGCGTTGGCCATGGTGGGGCTTCAGGCCAGAAAGCGCCATCATCCCAGCCAGCTATCGGGAGGTGAGCAGCAGCGGGTGGCCATTGCCCGCGCCCTGGTTAACGATCCCGTGCTTTTGCTGACTGACGAGCCCACCGGCAACTTGGACAGTAAGACCAGCATCGAGATCATGAACATATTAGTGGGCCTCAACCGAGAGCAGGGGAGAACCATTATATTGGTTACCCATGAGCGAGATATTTCCCGGTTTGCCTCCCGGGCGATATTGATCAAAGACGGGACTATCATCGAAAACGGGGCTGGCCGATGAGGTTAGGATCTACTTTTGCCTTGTCATTGCGCTCCCTGAGCAGAAACAAGATGCGTTCTTTTCTGACCATGCTGGGAATCATCATCGGAGTGGCCGCGGTCATCGCCATGGTCAGCATCGGCCAAGGGGCCAAGGCCGCGATCGAGGCCCGCATCTCTGCCTTGGGCAGCAACCTTATCATCATATTCCCGGGCACTAGAACCCGGGGAGGGGTGCGCACCGGCTGGGGTTCGACCATAACCCTTACCGCGAGCGATGCCCGGGCCATCGAGCGGGAGATCCCCGGAGTATATATGGCCGCGCCGTCGGTTAGGACCGGGGCCCAGGTGGTCTTTGGTAACCAGAACTGGTTCACCGCGGTCTACGGAACGATTCCGGCTTACCAGATAGTGCGGGAGTGGAACCTGGCTGAGGGGCGATATTTCAATGACCAGGAGCTGGCCGGGGGCGCAAAGGTGGCTGTCTTGGGCAAAAGCGTGGTTGATAACCTGTTTGCCGGGGTAAGCCCGCTGGGCCAGATCATTCGGATAAAGAGGATGCCCTTCCGGGTGGTTGGCGTGCTCGCTCCTAAGGGCCGAAGCGGCTGGGGCCGGGACCGGGATGATTCTGTCTGGATACCTCTTACCACCATGCAACGCAAGATCATGGGTATCACCCATGTTACTCATATGAGCGTGGCTGCGGTAGATGGTCAGGTCTTGCCCCAGGTGGAACAAGGAATAAATCAGCTTCTTCGTGCCCGCCACCGCATCCCCACCGGCAAGGAGAATGACTTCAGCGTCAGGAATGTCGCTGACATCGCCGAGGCCGCCAGTGCCTCCAGCCGGGTTATGACCCTGCTTCTGGCCGGCATCGCCTCGGTCTCCCTGATCGTGGGTGGCATCGGCATTATGAACATCATGCTGGTTTCGGTTACCGAGCGCACCCGGGAGATCGGCATCCGGCTGGCCGTAGGTGCCCGGGGCAAGGACATCCGTTTACAGTTCCTGGTTGAGGCGGTGGTATTGAGCCTGGTGGGGGGGTTCATCGGCATGGTTATGGGGGTGGTGGCCTCCCGACTGATCTCTATTCTGGCAGGGTGGCCAACATTGATATCCTCCGATTCCATTGTCCTGGCGCTGGCCTTTTCCGCCGCGGTAGGCATATTCTTTGGATTCTACCCGGCCAGCAAGGCCGCCGGCCTTGACCCGGTCCAGGCCTTAAGGTATGAATAAACCGGACAGTTGATGTTACCCGAAGATAAATGGCAACCCAAGGTGCTCTTCTCGGCGAGATTGGCCTTTTTGCTGGCAACCCCCCTTCGCCGGCTGTTCACCAACCGGGCAAAGGTTCTGAGCTGGGCCAGAATACGGGTTGGCGACCATGTGCTCGAGCTGGGCCCGGGCCCCGGCTTCTTCACCGGGCATCTGGCCAAAAAGGTTGCTCCCGGACTGGTTTACGCGCTGGATGTCCAGACGGGGATGATCGCCAAAGCCAAGATGAGGCTGGAACCTGAAGGCTTGGCCAACGTGCGCTTTGCAGTGGGCGATGCCGAATGCCTGCCCTTGAATCCAGGAGCAGTGGATAAGGTCTTTGCTTATCAGGTGCTGGAGGAGGTAGCCGACCTCAACTCGGCTATAAGCGAGATAAAAAGGGTGCTGCGCCCTAAAGGTACCCTGGCCATCATCCAGTACTGGTTCGACTTTACCCCCACCATGCGGGACGCGCTGAAAGCTATCGCCGCGGCCCATGGCCTCATCCTTCAGGAGGAAAGCTCTACCCGCCTATCCTGGAAGGCAATATACGAGCGGGACTAATAACCAACCTGCGGCGAAAGAAGTTTTGGAGAGGGTATTAGGGGGAAATCCCGATAACAATCGGGATTTCCCCCTAAATTCTACCCTTAACTCACACCATGGGCCAGCGGGGTTGGACCAGTTTGGTGAGTTTGGCTGCTTTAGCGATTCTCTCGCCTGCCTTTTGGGCCTGTTTCAGTAATTTCTCTTCATCCAGGGTTAGGACTTTCCGGCCCTGCATGAGAATCTTTCCATCCACAATCACCGTATCCGCGCTGGAGCCATTGGCACAGTACACCAGGTTGGCGATGGGATTGTGCACTGGCCTCCATTCCGGCCGGTTGGTATCGAATAACACTATATCCGCCTTTTTGCCCTTCTCCAGAGAGCCTATCTCATTCTCCCAGAGCGCGGCCCTTGCCCCGTTTATGGTGGCCATCTCGATGACCGTCTCTGGCGGCATAATCTTGGGGTCCAGCCGGTTGTCCTTGTACGCGCCACCGGCGATGGACATGACCCTGACGATATCCATGTAATTGCCATCGGCCGCGGCATCGGAGCCCAGACAGACCGCCATGCCCATCTCCAACATCTCAGGAAAGCGGCCGTGGCTTATGCGACCTGACGCCAGGTGAAAGCTGGCCGAGGGGCAATGGACCACCTTTACGTCCTTCTCCTTGAGCAGCAAGAGTTCCTGGGGCGATACCCAACCCATGTGGATGAGGAACCAGTTAGGTCCGAGTACGCCTAATTTGCCCAAGCGCTCCACATCTCGGGCCCCGTAACGGTCCAGGCTGTGGAAGGTGGAGGAGGGGGACCCGGCAGCATGGCTCTGGACGCCGACGCGGTACTTTTTGGCCAGTCTATTTATTCCCAGGCATAATTGGTCCGAGCATATGGACAGTACCCTCAGGCTGAACCAGGCCTTGAGTCTGCCGCCGAAGGCCCGGTCCCATTTTTTCACGGTTGCCTCTGCCCGACGCAGGGATTGTTGGGTGGTCTCCTGGAACCGTTTCTTGGGCATGCTGCCCATAGCCGAGGTGAGCACATCGCAGGTGGAGCGGGTGATGATGCCCCGCATGCCGGAGACCTCAGTGGCCCTGGCCGTCTCATCAGTAAAGGGGCTGCCCGGGTCGATGTAGCAGGTGCTCCCCGCCTTAATCATCTCCAGCTGGCAGCAGAGCGCGCTCAGATAGGCCTCCTCCTCGGTCATAGCCGCCTCGTAAGGATATATCCTCTCAAAGAGCCATTGGGATAAAGTAACATCATCGGCCAACCCGCGAGCCAGCTGCTGGGCATTATGTGCGTGGCCATCAATAAGCCCGGGCATAACCAGCTTGTCTCGGGCGTCAATGACCGTTTGCGCCTGGTATTTCTTTGTGAGCAGACTGCTTTTGCCCAGCTCGGCAATCTTATTCCCTTTGATGGCGATGGCGCCCTGCTTGATTATCCGCCGGCTGGGGTCAACGGTAACCAGCCAAGAGGCATTCTTGATCAATATATCGGCTTTCTGTACCATTCGTTTCCCTCCTTGAGCCTGAGACAAGAGTAAGTGGTCGAGCGCGTCGAAACGATTTTTGTCTGATTTCCCCTCGGTGTCAATGAACTTTGTTGGTTTAGAGGGAACCCTTTAAAAAGTGCTTCCCCCTGATACCCTTCCTAAACTTTTTGGGCTATCCTTTGATTTACGCGGCGCGCAAATCACAAGGATAGCCACGTGCTTAGGAAATTCCAGGCCCCGAGGCTGAGGGCCAGTTCCCCCTAGCCCCTAGCTAGACTGTTTGGATTGGCACTACCGCGCCAATCCAAACATAACCTAAAGTTTGAGAAGGGGGTGTGGAGGAGAACCCTTTACAAAGGGTTTCCCCCACAAAGGATTCCCCTAAACCTCTTAATAAACTGTTACCGAATTTGGGGCGGCAATATCGGATAAGTCAGTCAGCCTTAGCCGAACTGGAGAGGTTTTTGATGTGTTCCACCAGGTCCCATATCTCCTGTTGGTTGAGGGTAACTCCCCATATAGGCATGTAGGCACTCTTGTGTGGCCCGGAGCTTATGCTAGCGAAAAGCTTTTCGTGGTTCATGCTGTTCTGGAACTCGGTGTTGGTCAAATCCTGGGGTTTGGGGTTAAGGTTAACGGCCGCAGGCCCGTCCCCTGTTCCGGATGTTCCATGACAGACCACGCAGTAGGTCTTGAACAGGTCCCGGCCGGCCGCCACGCTCCCTCTGAGGTCTGGGGCGGAAAGGGTGCGAATATAGGCAACAACCTTTTTCACTGCCTGATCGGTGAGCGTCTCCCGCCAGATGGGTGCATGGGCAGGTATGGCAAACCTTGTATCCCGGCCCGATATCCATTGAAACAGTTTAGCGTCGGTCTTGATGGAGATCCTTTGGTAATCAGTAAGGTCAGCGGGCTTGATGGTCAAGCTATTAGCCGCCGGCCCATCTCCCCGTCCATATTTGCCGTGGCATACCCAGCACAGGGTATCGTATACTTGCTTTCCCTTAGCTACATCAGCTATATCTGCTGACTGGGAGAGACCAGCGGACAGGGTTAGGGTTAATAAAAACGCTATAAGCGAAGAGACATTTTTTTTCATTTCAGTACTTTCTTTTATAGATAACGTTTATTAATCATCGGTTTTATTAATTGTTATTCTATTTTGGTTCGACCCTGCTTGCAAGCTTAATTTAATTAGTTCCAAGGGGACAGGGCCCACGGCCCTGTCCCCTTGGGAAAACTCAGGGTTTCCCCAACAAAGGGCTAACTTTGGTTCCTTTACCTGGGTGGCACCCAGGTCTCACAACAATAAGGGCAGCAGCCAATTTGTATCTTGACAAACATGGAAGGTTGGTGGAGGGATTTCTATAGAAAAATCAATCAGTTGATAAGCCGCCCCGGTTTTCTCCTCAGGGTCAGTTGCATATAGGTTGCGTTTTGCGTTACCGAATAGGGGATCATCGAGCCGGTCTACCTCCCCTTTGTGTTCCCCAGGCATCAGGTGTCCGTATATGTCCACCGTTATCTTTATTGAGTGATGCCCTAACTGCTCTTTGACATAGACTAAAGGTGCTCTCTGGGAGAGCAATAAGCTGGCATAGGTATGCCTCAGGTCGTGAATGCGTATCTGCCTTAACCCAGCCTTACGGAGAACCTTACCAAACACACGCCTGAACTGGTCGGAGCTGTAAAGACTCCCCTTCTCTGTGCAAAAGACCCATTCCGGCACCTGGCCCCAGCCATTCCTTAAGGTCTCCTCTTTCCTCTGCCTTAGCAGGGCCTTCAGAGTATCGACTAACTGTAGGGACATATCTACCCTTCGCCCCTTGCCACTCTTTGGGCTGCTGATCCTTCCCCGATTGTAACTCCTCCTTACCTTGATAAACCTGCCGTTGAAGTCGATATCCTCCCATTTCAGGGCCATCGCCTCCCCGACCCGCATCCCTGTCC
>JAZFTZ010000261.1:0-2139 GCA_036446955.1 Thermodesulfobacteriota bacterium | reverse complement strand
TCCAGGACAGTGCCTAGATAAGACTCTACCGCGGATACGGTGTAGATACGGCACAGCTTTCCTTTGAATAATCTTAGAGCTTCTTCCATTGTCTTGCCTCCTTATGGCGCAAACCCTACCTGCTGAAGATTGACTGCGATGCCTGGATATCGAACCTAACCGATGAAAGAGCATGCAAGTCAAAGTCTAGCCTCTGTTTGCTGCTTAACCCTTTTTGTGCTGAGATAGCTGGAAGAAAAAAACTTAAATTTATCATAATTTAACACGTCGACCCGGCCGGAGCAAGCATTTTTTGCTCTATAATCTTAGCTGTCGTACTCGGTCATAACCACTACGGGCAGCCTTTTCCACTGCCGGGCTCGGTTATGGGTGAAAATATAGTCGTGAAGATAAAGAATCGGCCCATTGCCGCGGCTCTTCCCCTCCGGCCGTTACCAAGAGGATAGTGTTAGCAGAATCGACTCAGCTAGGCGGCCCAGTCCTCGTGGGGGAGGGGTGTGCCGCCCCGCCCAGCTCGCCTCTCATTTTCCCCTGCAAACCTGTCTCTGTAACTTGACCGGGAGGGCCTTGGAGGGGGTATTGCACTTTGATAAATTATGGTTAGGATCGACCTTTGGGGGGGAGGTCAAAAAATTGCTTTTGAAAGGGGAAAAACATGTGTTAGCATTATATATTTGTTGGTGGTGGTCTGGGGTTTGACCGTGGAGAAATTTCTCAAAGAGTTTGACGATTACCTGGTGCTAAAGAACGCCTCGCTTCATACCCGGCGGGCATACCTGGCCGATGTCAAGCGGCTGCTCGATTTTATCGAGGATAAGGGGCTGGCAACTGACGTTCTCGGGCAGAAGGGTGGGGAAACGTTGGACAGAGACATATTAAGGTCCTTTTTGGGCTCTCTATATAGGTTAAGAAGGAAAAGCACGCTGGCGCGGGTAATCACTTCATTACGGGTGTTCTTCTCATTTTTGGAACGCGAAGGCCGGCTGAAAAGAAACCCGGCTGCAAATCTAAGGGCACCAAAGCGAGAACAGGGGCTGGCCAACTTCCTGAATGTGGAAGAGGCATTTGAGCTTATGGCGGCCTGTGATGACTCCTCACCATTAGGGCAGAGAGATAGGGCCATCCTGGAATTGCTTTACGGGTCCGGCCTTAGGGTGGCGGAGCTGACCTCATTGGATATGCACCAGCTGGACCTGAATGTGGGTATGGTGCGGGTAATCGGTAAAGGGAATAAGGAGAGGGTAATCCCGCTGGGAGAAAAATGTGCCCAGGCTCTCAGCTCTTATCTTAAAAAGAGGGGAGAGCTGATTAAGTCCGGTCCGGGTTCAAGCAGAGCTTTATTTTTGAATTCTCGGGGTGGGCGGCTCAGTTCTCGGAGCGTAGGCACCCTCACCCAGAAGTATGCTAATCGATTGCCCGTGGTGCGCAAGGTTCACCCGCATAGCCTGCGCCACAGCTTTGCCACCCATCTATTGGATGCCGGTGCCGATCTTCGTTTTGTGCAGGAGTTGTTAGGGCATTCCAGTCTTTCCACCACGCAAATGTATACTCACCTCAGCATAGGAAAGCTGCTGGAAGTCTATGATCGCGCCCATCCTCGGGTTCAGGCCCGAGATCGAGGTTGACCATGACCCAAAGTTCAGCGCCCCAAGATAGCCAGTTTCGAGGGACCACTATAATATCTGTTTGTCATAAAGGCAAAGTGGCTTTGGCTGGCGATGGTCAGGTTACCTTGGGACAAACAGTCGTAAAACATGGCGCCCGGAAGCTTCGAAAGCTGTACAAGGACCAGGTGCTGGCCGGGTTTGCCGGGACAACCGCGGATGCCTTTACCTTGTTCGAGAGGTTCGAAAACAAGTTAGAACAGTTCCATGGCAACCTTGTTCGGGCGGCGGTGGAGTTGGCTAAAGACTGGAGAACTGACCGGATGCTAAGAAGGCTGGAGGCATTGCTTATCGCCTTGGATAGCGAGCGTTCCTTGATTATCTCTGGAAACGGTGACATTGTGGAGCCTGATGATGGTATTATCACCATAGGCACAGGTGGCCCATATGCCCTGGCTGCGGCCCGGGCGTTAGTTAAATATTCCGATTTAGAGGCCAAGGAGATTGCAATAGAGGCGATGAAGATTGCCGCTTC
>JAZFTZ010000260.1:0-3775 GCA_036446955.1 Thermodesulfobacteriota bacterium | reverse complement strand
CGCCATTAGCCACTCGAAGCAAACTCCCTTCCCCGGCTGACTGGCGATGGGCAGATGTTTGGACCAGTGACCGCCGCAGTTGGCTACGGCGATTACCTCAGGGTGAATTCCTTCTGTTAGCCTTGCCCGGGCTTTTACTTTATTTTTGGTATCTGCCGACTCTACCTCAACCCAATCACCATCATTAATGCCTTTCCGCAAAGCTATACCCTTGTTAATGGCAATATGGTATACATAAGGGTCGATTTTTGAAACCTCATCCAGCCAGGGAATATTGTAAGTCGAAGAAAAGGTATGGAAAGGAACTCGGTAGTAGATGGCAAAGAGATCGTAGTCGATCACCTTTTCCTCATGACTAGGGCAGGGCTTCCAGTCGGGCAACGGTTGGAAATCGGAGGTATCGAACCCGGTTAGCTGGTGCTCTTTCTTTATCGCCTCAATCTGTTCTCCAATTTTCTTGAAGACCTCAAAATACACCGGGACCCGAGCGTTGACATAGGGCCGCCAGTATACCTCCTCCACCTTCTTGGGCCATTTAAGGGGACTGTTCTTCTTAAACCATTCCAGGCCATGTTCAGGGCCGAAGGTCGATTTGTACTTACGGTCGACTATCTCCTCCCAAGTATATTTTTCTTTTGGAGAAAGGAGGTAAGGCTCCCGGAACTGATACGCCACGTTCATTACCGCATACATATCCTCCAAGAACCCCACCCTTTCAGCAATATCCAGCAATAGCCCCTGCGCGCTCCGTCGCTGATACAGGGGGCCTATTACCGGCTGTCTCACCGGGTAGGTCCAGTAGTCGTCCGGTGGATGGGTGTTCATGGTTGCCGGCCATAAATCCTGTCTCTCCAGATAACAGCCGTCCGGCAAAACTATATCGGCCAGCTCCGTGGATTCATCCAGGTAGATATTGCAGGAGACGGTGAAAATATCCTTGAAGGCCTTCTCCATCAAACGGGGATTGGCCGAGGTCATGACATAGTTGCCGCCGACATGAAGGTGAAACTCCGGCTTATAAGCCATCTGGAATTTATCCGGCTCCGACAAAACCCAGGGCACCATGGGCGAGGTTACGCAGGAGGTGGGGATCAGCTCCTGATAGCGAAAAGAATCGGGCATGCTGGGCTCATTCAAGGGATAGGGCTTAACATTCGACAACCAGGTGCCGGTTTCCAGCAGGCCATCTGGTCCCGCCTTGGGCGTGTAATAGGGGTGGCCTGATCCGGGCCAGCCCAAGGAACGAGAGTTTAAACCGAGCATTCCGCCGGGGACATCGCTCGCGCCCACGATCTCGCCTAAAAGTTCTAAAGCCATACAGATAAGCGTGGAGTGCTTGTGCCCCTGGGGTCCCTTAAAATAGCCCACACCCACCGGGCGGTAGGGCAATTCTTGACCATCGATGACAATGGTGCTACCAATGCAGGCAGCCTCACCAAACTCTTTTGCCAGCCGGCGGATAGTTCGTGCTGGGACGGTGGTAATATCAGCCGCCATCTCCGGGGTATATTTCTTCACATGCTCCTTTATCAAAGCGAAAGCGGGGCGGCCTGGTGACCCTTGAACATCATATTCTCCTTCCAGGGCGTAGTCCTTGACCGAGTCATCGTCATAAGCCTTGGCTTGCTTGCCGGCCGAGTCCCATACCAGCGGCTTACCCGTCTCCTTATCCCGCACATAGTAACCATCAGGCCTTACCAGATAGGGGGCATTGGTGTGTTGCTTCAGCGCTTGGGCGTCGTATATGCCCAGCTCATTCAAGAGCACATTGACCATGGCCAAAGCCAAAGCCGCGTCGGTTCCCGGCCGAATGGGTATCCACTCGTCCGCTTTTTCCGCGGCCATGCCCATCCAGGGGTCGATTACCACATGCTTCAACCCCCTCACCCGGGCCGCGGCCATGCGCTGGGCCATGGTAGTTACCCCATAATAAGCCCCGAAGCCGACCGGGGTGCCAAAGTTGAGAAAATATTTCATGTAATTGGTGTCCGGCTGCTTGGCCCAGGCCGCGTGGATCATGCCGCTCATCAGATGCTCGCCGTTGCCGCAGTGAGGCCCAGCCCCGGAGGCCCACCAATTAGCAGAACCGAAGGCGCTGGCAAAAACCCGGCTGAAGGTGGCGGCATCCAAAGGGACAACCGAGCTGGTCAGAAGGAGTTTTTTCGGATTGTCGGCCTTAATCCGCTTAAGTCTTTCCACAATGACAGCTAAGGCCTCATCCCAGCTTATCTCCACCCAGCCCGGGTCCACCCCGATCCCTTTGTCCGGATTCGTTCTCTTCAGCGGCGTGTTTACCCGGTTGGGGTCATAAAGCAGCATGATGCCAGACATCCCGCGCGGACAGAGGCGGCCGTTGACCCCGGGACAATCCGGGTTGCCTTCTATCTTCTTAACCACCCCGTCGACCCGGCGGACTCGAATGCTGCAATAGCTGTAACAGAGGGAACAAGCGCTGGGTATCCAGACATCTTCTTTCATATTGAAGCTCCCAAAATAGTCACCCCCATCGGCTGAATGCTCCCAAGATAAAGACCAATGCTCGCTTAGCTGGTAAATTGGTTGGTGTATAGCTCATCAACCGGCAGCGTCTTATCTTTAGTCACGATGCCATGTTCGATTAGAAAGCTCCTCACGTTTTCTACAGCTTTACGCTCTATCTTGCCATCTTTAGTCAAAGGATAATATTTGATCAGCCAAGTGGCCACCTCACTGGAAAGACCTTAAAGCAATTTTATTTTCGCTATGGACCATGAGGTATTTCTGTTAACAAAGTCCAGCCCTTGGAGAAGTCCTTTAAGTTAAGACTATCCGGTGAACTGCTTGGTGTAAAGCTTCTCCAATGGAGGCTTCCGCTTCTTATCCAGTACCCCAAACTCCACCATGAAGTTCAGGACGTTCTCCAACCCCTTCTCGTTAATTTTTCCTCCCGGTGTAAATTTGAGGCGTTGGTATACCATTTTCGCGACCTCAGGCGGAAACCCTGATAATGTTTTCATCTTTTTAAGCGACCAATCCTGATTACTCATAACGAACCCGATGGCCTGACTGATAGCTTTAAGCAATCTAGCCACTGTTTTCGGTTGATCCTGAATGTATTGCCTATGCCCGATGACAATGTTCTCAGACCAGTCTTTGGGCACATAGTCTTGAATCCTAGCGATGTCGCGCACTGCCCCTTTGGCCTTCAGCTTGGCCATAATCAGAAAAGCGATAACGCTTGCATCAACCACCTTGGCTTGGAGTGATCCTATGCTTTCCGCTATACCACCGCTGCCCACGAACCTTACCTTCCCACTCAAACCCAATGCCTTGGCGACCAAAAGGCCATAGGCATGGCTGGTATCACCCATCCGGCCAACTGAGATCTTAGCTCCAGCTAGGTTCTGGGGAGTCCTAATAGGACTATCGGAACGAACCCAGATGTTGAACTCCTCTACCGGAGTTAACTCGGCAATTACCACTGCCGGCATACCTCCGGCAATTCCCAGGAAAGTAGGAGGGACCATGCTGAAACCGACATCCATCTGTTTGGCGGTTAGCGCTCGATTCATATTGGTGCTGCTCTTGAAAGGGATCCAGGTTACCTCCAGCTTATTCTGTTTCCAAAACCCTTTCTCCTCGCCTGCTATGATTGGCAGGTAGTAGGCAGGAGCTACCTTGATGGCGCTGCCCAACCTTACCTTCTCCAGCGCCAATAAGTTGGTCGAAGTTAGCAGGAGTGAGACAAAAACTACTAGGACAGCAAAGAAATAAATAATCCTATTCACGGCAATCC
>JAZFTZ010000259.1:0-3958 GCA_036446955.1 Thermodesulfobacteriota bacterium | reverse complement strand
GGGAACTCCTCTCGGAAGTGACTTCCTCGGGACTCCTCTCTAATTAGGGCTGCCTGGTAAGTGAGCCGGGCACAGGTGAGATAGTTCCTGACTTCCAGTGCCTTTACCAAATGGTGGGCGTCGGCTGCCCCCAGTCCAGGCAAGTATTCCTCTTCCAGCTCAGCAAGCCGGGCCAGGGTCTGTTGTATCCGGCGGGCATGCTTGAAGTAACTATACCTGGCGGGGACGGTAGCCATCTTTATCATTTTTATGAGCTCCTCCGCATCCCGCCCCTGGGTCGGCAGCCGGCTGACCTTTTCTTTAAGAGGATGATCGCCAGGCAGAGGATTAAAACCTGATTTGGCCGCGAACTCAGCCGCCTGCTTGCCCGCGCGGTAGCCGGCCACACAGCAGTAGGCCAGGTTAATCCCTCCCACTGCGTAGGTGCCGTGGGGCAGGATCTTGGTGCTGGAGCCAGCCGCGAAAAGACCGGGAAAATTGGTGCGACAGGATAGGTCTACCTTAATTCCCCCCTCGCCGCTATCGGTACGGGGGGATTGGGTGGAGGGAGCGCACTCGATTGGTTCGCGGCCAGGGTCGATGCCCGCGGCCTTAAACACCTGCATGGTCTTGGGTATCACCCGGTTGAACCTCTCAAACACCTCCGGTTTGATAGAGCGCATATCCACATAGATAGGCCCACGACCCTCCAGGGTCTCTTTGGTAAAGGCAGCTCCCAGGGTATAGGTCTTGCTCCGCTCCTTGAGCAGCGGGTCGTACTTCTCCATGAACCGCTCGCCTTTGGCATTGATGATGTAAGCACCATTGCCCTGAATCATGTTGATGCCGGCGGCCTCGTATTGCCGCCGCCATATGGTGATGTTACATTGAGTGGTGAATTCCATATCGCAAAGGGTAACCCCGGCTCGATAGGCCATGGCCGGGCCGTCTCCGCTGATGTTATCCACGTACCGGCCGCCCAGCCGGGTCCCGATATGCCCGGCACAGATAATCACCGCTTTGGCATTGATGGCCAGCCATTCCCCCTGCCGGGTATGGAAGCCGATGGCCCCACAAAGTCTCGGTCGCGGGCCGGAGTTATCGGTCAGGATGTCGGTCACCATTATTCTTTCCATAAGCCTTATACCTTTGCCCAACACTTGCTTTCGCATCTCATTCATCAGATGATGGCCATGGAACATGAGCATCCTGGTCTTTATGTGGCCCCGGCCGACCATGCGGGAGAATGAGCCGTCCGGCTCCTTCTCAAAGGGGAAGCCCCAGGCGTTCATCTGAGTAAGCCGGGCCATCTGTTCTTCCAGCAGTACCTCAACCCAATCCTGATCGCTCATGAACTCGCCCCGCTTAACGATCTCCTCGCGCCATTCATCCAGATTATCGGAGCTGATGGGGGCCAGCATCACCCCGGCGGCAAAGGTGGAGCAGCCGCTTCTGCCGACCATAGACTTGTCCACCAAAAGGACGTCATCGGTAAGCTCTAGGGCAGCCATAGCCGCCCAGCAGCCAGCCAATCCTCCCCCGATTATCAACACGTCAGTCTTGATTTTTTTCATTGCTCGTCCTGATCAAGGTCTCATTTGGTCCCCTGGCCCGGGCAGGCTACTTCTCAAAGAAGTATTGCACCGGGAAGGGAACGGGTCTTAACTGCTTGGGCTTGATGGTATATTTGTCAATAGGTATTGGCTCCATATAGAACTTATCCTGGTTGTCCACCTTTTTCACCCTGATCCACTTCAGCCACTGCTGGTCGTCCCGATTGGGGAACTCCTCTCGAAAGTGACTGCCCCTGGATTCCTTCCTGAGCAAAGCCGCCTTGTAGGTCAGCTTGGCACAGTCGAGGTAATTCCTCAACTCCAGGGCCTTAACGTGGTGGTGAGGGTCTCTCACTGCCAGCGATGGCAGCAGACTCTTTTCTATCTCTTCCAGCCTGGTTAGGGTGGCCTGAATGCGCCGGGCATGTTTGAAAAAGCTGTATTGGGCGGGAGCGGTGGCCAACTTTATCTCCTTGGTAACCTCCGGTTCTTCCACCGAGCCGCCTCGGGGTATGGGGAGCGAGGAGATGTATGCCTTCACCGCATCCAAGTCAGGTTCAGGGCGGGACTGGCTCCGCTGGGCGAAGTCGGCCGCGCTTTTGCCACCCCGGTGCCCGGATACAGAGCAGTAGGCCAGATTGACTCCGCCCACGGAATAGGTGCCGTGAGGGCCCATCTTGTTGACCGCGCCGGCGGCAAATAATCCGGGAATGCTGGTGCGACACTGCAAATCTACGCTTATCCCCGCGCCCCCGGAAGTGGTCTTCGGGGAATGGACGCTGGGCGTGCATTCAACCAAATCCCGGCTGGGGTCGATGCCCGCGGCCTTAAACACCTGCATGGTCTTTGGTATCACCCGGTTGAACTTCTCAAACACCTCCGGCTTCAGATGGCGCATATCCACGTAGATCGGCCCCCGCCCCTCCAGGGCCTCCTTGCAAAAAGCGGCTCCCAGGGTATAGGTCTTGCTCCGCTCTTTGAGCAGCGGGTCATATTTTTCCATGAACCGCTCGCCCTTGGCGTTGATAATATAAGAGCCGTTACCCTGAATCATATTGATTCCGGCGGCTTTGTAATTCTTGCGCCACAGGGTTATATTGCACTGGGTGCCAAACTCCATATCGGTAAGCTCGGCTCCCCCGCGGTAGGCCATGGCCTGGCCGTCGCCACTTATGTTGTCAACATAACCAGCGCCATCCCGGAGCCCTATGTGGCCGGAGGCCAATAGTACACTCGGCGCACGGAAAACCACCCAGTGCCCCTCCCGGGTGTGGCATCCGATGGCACCGGCCAGCTGGGGCTCAGCTTTCCGGCTATCGAAAAGCAAGTCGGTGATCATGAACCTCTCTTTCACCTCAATGCCTCTGGCCAGCACCTGCTTTCTCATCTCATCCATGAGATGATGTCCGTGGAACATGAACATCCTCGTCCGCTGGTGGCCCCGGCCAATGATTCGGGCCAGTTTACCGTCCGCTCCCCGCTCAAAGGGAAAACCCCAGGACTCCATCTGGGCCAGGCGGACAATCTGTTCCTCTAAGGTGGCTCTGACCCATTCCTGGTCATTCATGTATTCGCCCCGCTCCACTATCTCCTCGGCCCATTCATCCAGGTTGTCATCGGCCTGAGGCGCCAGGATAACGCCGGCCGCGAAGGTGGAGGCGCCGCTGCGGCCCACCATGGCTTTATCCACCAGGGTAACCCGGTCTAGGACTTCCTTGGCCGCGATAGCCGCCCAGCAGCCGGCCAACCCCCCGCCGACGATCAGAACGTCGGTCTCGATGATCTGAACATCTTGTAACATAGTTCTCCTTCTCGGAACCCGGGTGCTAATCAGCCCCCAGCGCTCTTCTAGTAAGTATTAGAGCCACCAGCCGCTCGGCAATCTTGGCGAACCGGTGAGCCTTAAGGATTCCACCTCTCTCCCCAAGCCCGGGAACCTGGAGATAGGGTATCTGCAACGCCTCAAGAAAAGGAACAGTCAGTAGACCCCGCGCCGAAACAATTTGATTACGGGCATACTCATCCAACGCGCCTCGGTTACTCACCAGTATAAGCAATGGAATCCTGTACTTCAAGGCCAGGGACTTTAATGCGTTGCCACAGAGAAGCAAGCTCGAGTTTTGAATAATTAGAACCGAGTCCGCTCCGGCCAGATGCAAAGCGGCGCAGATTCCTACCCCCTCATCCTCTCGGGCTACGGGGATATGGATAAAGTAATCATCCGCAGAGATAATGGCCAGCAACTCACCGGTCCAGTTATCGGGTAAGCTGACCACGTACTTTATTCCCTTTTTCTTCAGCCCATCAGCGATAGATTGAGAGGGCGTTTCCATAACCCCTTCACCCCCTTTGAGAGGCGATTAAGATTGAATCAAGATTTGTTTGCCGCTACCTTTATGCTGGGCGGGATGACAATATCTTTATCC
>JAZFTZ010000258.1:0-4474 GCA_036446955.1 Thermodesulfobacteriota bacterium | reverse complement strand
ACTAGTTAGACCTAAGTATCAGCCTTATTCTTCTTTCTTATCTCTCAGGGGGAACCCTTTTAAAAGGGTTCCCCCTGAGAGATAAGAAAGAAGAATAAGGCTGATACTTAGGTCTAACTAGTGGTCCATCCTCCTGGTGTCGATATTTATCCTGAAGAGTCTCTTGATACCCTGCCTGGCACCCGCCTGAAGATCATCCAAAAGAAATCTGGTTATCGATATTCAGTGGACGCCTTGCTGGTGGCTGAGTTCACCCCGGTCCGGCCCGGCGAAAGGATCATAGACCTGGGGACAGGCTCCGGAGTGGTGGCATTGCTTCTGGCGGAGAAGGCCCGGCCAGGGGAAATCGTAGCCCTGGAGGTGCAGCCCGATTTGGCCGATCTGGCCCAGCGGAACGTGGTGCTGAACGACATGGAAAATCTAATCACCGTGGTCAACCAGGATATCAAACACTATAAGGGAAAGGAGCTGGCGGGAAGGTACGATGTGGCGGTGAGCAATCCACCTTTCCGGGCGCGGGGTAGAGGACGGGTAAGCCCCAAAGCTGGAAAGGCGCACGCCAGACACGAACTGTCCATCTCTCTGCTTGAGCTGGTGGCTTCGGCCAGCTATCTGCTGAAACCAGGCGGCAGGCTCAGCTTAGTCTATACCGCCGCTCGATTGGTAGACCTGATATGCGAGCTCAGGAACAAGAGACTGGAGCCTAAGAGAATGCAGCTGGTTCATCACCGTTTCACCTCCCCAGCCCGGATGGTGCTCATGGAGGCGATAAAAGGCGCGGGCGTAGAACTCAATATTCTCGCTCCCCGGACTCTGGAGGAGCAAGGGATAAAAAATTAGAAGTCGGAGGGGAAGACCGAAGGAGTAATCCTCCTTCGGTCTTCCCGAGAGAGCCGGGCAGGATTAGATTACAACCGTTGCGTCAGTAATACCACCCCTGCTCTCGCCGGATGGCAATGGCTGTATCTAAATCCCCATCCGGTCAATGGCATGCGCCAACAGCTAACCTAACCGGCCAACCCTTGACTACCTTCTCTTGTGGCTGGCACAAAACTTCGACTTGCCTTGCGCAGTCTTCTTACAGCTGGTGCCGGCCTTGGTCTTCGCTGCACAAAGGACCTTGCTCGTCTTAGGCTTAGCTTTTACCTTAGCCTTTGTCTTAACCTTTACCTTAGCCTTTGTCTTAGCTTTTGCCTTAGCTTTTGCTACCACGTGTATTACCTCCCAATTAGGCCTTCAGCCAATGGGGCCCAGCTTTTCAGCTAGTTTCATTCCTACTCGCCGGACCCCTTCCCAACTAGCCGTTGTGGGATCGCGTTGACCAGTCAGCTTAACGTGACCCCGTGAAGGTATTTGCGCGCGCAAATGCCCTCGACGATAACAGCTAGCTTGTCTCCAACAAATGCCATCCGTCAAAAAAAGAAAAAGCACCGAACGATTAGTTACGGTGCCTCGGTGTCTCCCTCTGGCAAGAGCCATTACACCCCCTGGACAATGCATCATACTTTGCAGACAGTTTACTTGTTAATGATATTCATGTCAAGAAAAAAATGACAATGGTTAACAACCGATGCACATTCGTACACGCTCAATTCATCTAGATACAAACAGTTCGATCAACCAAGGAGATACGAAAACCGATCAGACCTTTGTGCTCTGCTTAATGACGGTAACTGTTCAGAGTCTGTTCATGACCTCGCCGAGGCAACGTTAAGGAGACATGCTCCGGTACGAAGGAATAAACGATAAACCAGCAACCAAGCCCATCTTCATTGATAATGACAGTAACAAGAAAAGGAACATACTCCCGACATAACTCATGGGGATATCGGGCTCTTGTTTTTTCGTCAGATCTTTAGCTAACGATCTCGTCCCCGGCAGCCCCTGGCCAGCCCAGGCTTATAACCGCATTGACAAAAACCAGGTGTTAAAATGAATATTAAGCCCCGGCTCAAGCGGAAAGTTCAGCAACAAGTCCAGAGGGTACACTTAGGCACCTCCAGGGAGACGGGGTCGTGGGCCCCTCCCCCTCGACCCCTAGCCCCGAGTTAGGTTTAGATGGGCGCTGACACGCCCATCTAAACCTAACTCAAAAAGTTTAGGAAGGGGGGGACCCTTTTCAAAGGGTTTCCCCCACACCGAAAGCGGTCATTTCCATTGACAACGTGTTGGAGTATATATTAAGAGTTAAGCGAACAATCGTTGACAAAGGAGCAAGCGATGGATTTGGCGGCGCGTAACTTAGCTGATCTTCAGGGGGTTATTGATTTTCTGGACAGGAATGACCAACTGATCAGGGTGAAGAATCCGGTTGATTCTAAATTTGAACTGGCTGGAGTTGCCAAGAGGTTTGAGGGACAGAAGCCGGTGTTATTCGAGAAGGTGAAGGGGTACAAGGCACCGGTCTTCATCGGCATGTTGTGGAACCGGGAATTGCTTGCCCGAATATTTGATACCACCTCGGAAAAACTGCCGCTGGTGATTGCCGCCGCGGTGGGCGGCTGGCAACGGGAGCCCAAGGAACCGGTGGTGGTTGATAAAGGGCCGGCCAATGAAGTAGTGGAAAGGACGGTCGATTTGACCAAGCTACCTATCCCCTGGCACGCATTGAAAGACGGCGCCCGGTACATAGATTCGGGGGTATTCATCGCCAACGACCCTGATACCGGAGTGCGCAACGCCTCCATCCACCGCTGCATGGTGAAGGGCAAGGATAAGCTCGCCATACTTTTGGACATGAGCCGCCACCTACGAGATTATTACCAGCGGGCCGAGGCCAAGGGAAAGCCCTTGCCTCTTACCATATCGGTAGGAGTTGATCCCGCGGTGTACATGGCCGCCATTATTCCCCCTTCCGGGGCACCCATGGAAACAGACGAACTGGGTATTGCCAGCGAGCTATTGGGGGAACCGCTTAAGCTCATCAAAGCCAAAACTAACGCTGCCTCAGCGATAGCCAATGCCCAGTACGTTATTGAGGGTGAGCTTTTGCCCAAGGTTCGAGAATGGGAAGGCCCCTTTGCTGAGGTTACCGGCTATTACGGGCTTAAAGGCAAGCGCTGGGTGATTAAGGTCAAGGCCATAACCAGGAGAAAGGAACCCATATACCACACTATCCTGGCGGGCAAGGAGATCTGGAACTCAGTGGGACTGCTGGCCGAGGCCAGCGCCTGGCGGCTCCTTACCGGTTTGATACCCGGAGTAACCGGAGTCCATTTCAGCCACGGCGGTTGCGGCTTCTACCACTGCATCGTGCGCATAAAGAAGACCAGAGAGGGAATTGGCAAAAACGCCATCTTGGTTGCGTTCAGCGCCCTGCCGGCCATAAAGATGGTCACCGTGGTGGACGACGATGTCGACATCTATAACCCCGAGGAAGTGGAATGGGCCATGGCCACCCGACTCAACGCGGAAAAGGGCCTGGTGGTCATAAAAGACGCGGTCGGCCATGAGCTGAACCCCAGCACTCAGGGAGGTATCGGCACCAAGATAGGCTTCGACGCCACCTGTCCCTATCCCAGAGAGGAAAGATACGAACGGATCCAGGCTAAACAGGTGGACCTGTCTAAATACCAGATAGAGGGGATCTAACCTTTCCCGAACTGCCTATGTCTCAAATCAATCAACCCCATGGAAAAGGCCTGCTCATTGCGCTGGAAGGCATCGACGGCACCGGAAAAACGACTCAAGCAGGCCGGCTCAAAGAATACCTGCAAGGCAAAGAACTCGCGGTGGTCCTTACTAAGGAGCCGACCGATGGTTACTGGGGCAAGCGCATCCGCCAATTGCCCTTTGTGGGGGAGGATATGAGCGAGACCCAGCTCAAGGAGCGGGCCAGGCAGGAGTTGGAGCTTTTTATAAACGACCGCCAAGAGCATGTGGAACAAGTGATTGCCCCGGCTCTGGCACAAGGCAAGGTCGTTATCACCGACCGCTATTATTTCTCCACCATGGCTTATCAGGGGGCCATGACGCTAAATATCGAGGAGATAAGAGCGCTAAATGAAGGGTTTGCGCCCCCGCCCGATCTGGTCATTATCCTGCTGGTCTCTCCAAAAGCCGCTCTGGCTCGGATAAAGAAGAACCGCAAGAAGGGCCTCGACCCCTTCGAAAGGGAAAAATACCTGAACGATGTCCAGCGAATCTACCAAAACCTCCACGAGCCTTATGTAAAGATAGTGGATGCCAATGAGACGACTGAGGAGGTGGCCCGAAACATCCAGGCCCGGGTGGACGAACTCCTTGAGCAGATAAAGGATTAGAACCTAAGTCTTCCAGGAGGACGGGGCCGAGGGCCCCTCCCCCTGGAAGGTTTAAGTTTTGAACCAGCCTTTAGACCGCTTGCAGATACCTACCAGCGTCAACATCAACGGCACCTCGATAAGCACCCCTACCACGGTGGCCAGGGCCACGCCGGAATTGATGCCAAAAAGGATCACCGCGGTGGCTATGGCCACCTCGAAATGGTTGCTGG
>JAZFTZ010000257.1:0-7375 GCA_036446955.1 Thermodesulfobacteriota bacterium | reverse complement strand
CAGGCCGGTATTGCCTTTGGCTATTACGGCGAAAATGATTTGCAACTAATCCATGAATGTTTGAAAAGAGAGCTTTCCTTATACCAGGCCACCCTGGACGGCATTTATTACTGTCCCCACCACCCCCGAGGCACTATTCCTGAGTATCGGGGGGAGTGTTCCTGTCGCAAGCCGAAAATCGGTCTGTTCCTGAAGGCCTGCCAGGAGCTGAACATTGACCTGGCCGCCTCTTACGTGGTGGGCGATAAGCTGAGTGACATTGGCGCGGGCAAGCGCCTGGGCTGTTCCACTGTTCTGGTGCAGACCGGTTTTGGCCCGCGCGAGCTTTCTCGGGGGGTTCCGGCCGATCTGCTGCCCGAGTTGGTGACCGCGGACTTGAGCGCGGCGCTAAGGTATCTGGTTTGAAGGATTAAATGGTTGAACCTTAATATGCGCCGGTAATATACTGATAGAATAGATGGCAGTGCTGAGGATATGGATATTTCTATCATTGTAGTGAATTATAATACCAGGGAGATGCTGCTGAACTGCCTTCGATCCATTTACGAAAATGTCGCTGGCTTCGCTTACCAGCTCATAGTAGTAGATAATGGTTCTCAAGACGGGAGCGCCCAAGCGATTCGAGACCATTTCCCCTCGGTTCGTCTGATTGCCTGTCGGCAAAACCTGGGTTTTGCCCGGGCCAACAACCTGGCCATCTCTGAAGCCAAAGGGCATTATCTCGGATTTGTCAATAGTGACGCTATCTTGGAAAGGGGAGCGCTTAACGCGCTGGTGAATTTCATGGAGACCGTTCCTGAGGCCGGGCTGGCCTGTGGCCAGCTGTTGAATAGCGATGGGTCAAAGCAAAATTCCTTTTCCAATTTCCCTTCCTTCGCCAGCGAACTGTTGAACAAGTCGATGCTCAAGCTTATTTTCCCTGGGCGCTACCCGAGCAAGAGACAGGATTATACTGAACCTCGCCCGGTGGAGTCGGTAATTGGGGCCTTTTTCGTTGCCCGAAAGCAGGCAGTGGACGAAGTCGGACCCATGGATGAAGACTATTTCCTGTTCCTGGAGGAGACAGACTGGTCATTAAGGATGGCCAGAGCAGGATGGGGCGTCTATCACGTGCCCCAAGCGCGTGCCTGTCACTTACAAGGAGGAAGCTTGAGGCAAAATCCTCTGGCCGGGCGGGTGGAGTTTTATCGGGCTCGATATACTTACTTCCGAAAACACAAAGGAACATTGGCGGCAAGGTTTTTGAAATTGAGCTTGGTGGTTCGCCTCTTGATTGATTGCTGCTTACTATTCATAGCCTTGCTGGCCACGCTGGGGTTTCATCGGCGGTTGAGGGAAAGGCTGGCCGTTTGCCTGGGGCTGCTCTGCTGGCACGCTAGGTTATGCCCGGAAGGGAGCGGGCTCAGGTGTTAAGGGAAGAGAAAGAATTTAAGCTGAATGCCTGGGGCTTTCGCTGGCTGGTGAAGAGGGGGTATTTGGACCTGTTTTCCGAATTCATAAATCGGGCCTGGACTGGAAATGATTCCACCAAGGTGAAGGACACAAATCTCAGGTCGGTCTTTTCCCTGAAACTGGAGGAGGAAGACAAGGATCTGTTTTTTAAGCGTCAGCGTTATCCTCTTATACTGGCCCTGATAAAGTATCTTTTCCTTGCCAATAAGTCCCGGGTAGAGTGGAAGATGGCCGGTCTTCTGCTGGACAGGGGAATTCCCACCGGAAATCCTATTGCCCTGGGGGTGAGGAGAAAATTTGGGGTGCTGAGGGAGAGCGTGCTAGTGGTAAACGGCCTGGGCAAGGTCAAAGACCTGTTTGCTTATTGCCAAGAGCTTAGTTCACTAGCCCCCGGGCCTCGGCGACTGAAAGCGAGAAGGGATCTGGCCTTTGCTTTGGGCAGGCTTCTGGCCCGGGTGCATGCAGAGGGCATTTTCCATTCCGATTTGCATGGAGGAAACATATTAGTGGGGGAGGGCCTGGGAGAGGCCCGGCCACGGTTATTTCTTATAGACCTGCATCGAATCAAAGTGCGCAATAAATCCCGGTTCAAAGACGTGGTGAAAAATATCGCGCAACTGGCCCCTTATTTTCAGGGCGTGGCCAGCCAGACGGACCGGGTGCGATTTCTAAAGGCCTATCTGGGGAATGGGGCGGCGGAAGAGATTAAAACCTATGCCCAGGCCATTGACCGGCTGGCAAATAGGGTTCGCCAGGACTTCTATCTTCGGCGGCATAACCGCTGTCTGAAGGAAAATAGAGATTTCGCTGCACTGACTTCCAGGCAATTGAAAGGCTATGTCCGGCGCTCCTATGGCGATAAAGAGTTTGAGGCGTTCCTGCACGATCTGGATTCCCTCTTTCATCGGGCAGCAGTAACGTTTCTCAAGATCTCCTCTGGTGGGGTATCCGCGCTGGTGAATTTTGTCAGCTCTCAAGGAGAGAAAAGGCTGTATGTCAAGGCCCAGCAGCCTAGCGGATTGAAGGCGTTTCGTTATCTCTTCAGCCGGTCGCGGCCGAAGCGGGCCTGGTTGGCTGCCAACGGGCTTCTTTTGCGCGGGGTAGCTACTCCCCTGCCGCTGGCTTATGTGCGCAAGAGGAAAGGCCTGCTTTCCTTTCACGACTTCTTCGTTTCCCTGGCCGCCGAGGAGGCGTTACCAATCGAACCGTACGTGGCTCAGGAACTTGGCCCGAAACCGATGAGCGGACCTCGCCAGGCCAGGGATTTATTTCTAGCCGAGCTTGTCAAGCCCATCCGGAGGATGCATGATAGGGGAGCTTTCCACAGCGACTTGAAGGCTAACAACGTGCTGGTCGAGAGGGTGAGGGGGAAGCCCCCCAGAATAATCTTGGTGGATCTTGATGGGATGAAGTTTTACCGGTCGGTGAAGGCCAATCAACGGGCCAGGGATCTGGCTCGGCTGGACGCCTCGCTTCAGCACCTATTCAGTCCCAAGGAAAGACTTCACTTCTTTCATTTGTATAAACAAGATTGCCCGGCCCTTAAGGTAAATGCCCGGGCAGTTCTCAAAGAGGCAGCCAGACTCTCTCGAAAGAAAGTTTTGCAGAAGGCGCAGGATTTCGCTAGCCATGGATCTGTTGCTGGTTAAAATGAGTTCCTTGGGTGATGTTATCCACACCCTGCCCTTGGCCAGTCGGCTGAGCACCGGGCTCGGCTGCCGCATCCACTGGGTGGTGAACGAGGCACTGGCGCCGTTGGTCAGCCAATGTCCGGATGTAGCTCGGGTCGTTCCCTTTCCCAGGCACCGGTTGGTTTCCGGTTTCCCCGGTTTTATCAAGGAGTTGAGAAGTCACAGCTATGAGATGGCGGTGGATGTTCAGGGCTTGCTCAAGAGCGCGCTGGTAGCATATCTTTCCGCCAGCAAGCGAAGACTAGGTCTGAGAAGCGCTCGGGAAGGGGCCAGCCTCTTTTACCATGATTTGGTCGGCACGGCCGCCATCCAGGGTCATGCTGTTGATCGCTATATGGAGGTGGCCAACTATTTTGGTCTGCCTGATGGGTTACCCCAGTTCAATCTGGCTCTTAGCAAAAACAGCGGCAGCAAGCGAAAAGGTCGAAAGAAGCTGGTAACCATCAGTCCCTTTGCTCGCTGGCAGAGTAAGCGCTGGCCTAAGGAGAGGTTTGCCCGGGTGGCCGATTTGATTATGAAGAGCGACCTTGCCCAGGTGATATTTATGGGTGGCCAGGAGGATCGGAGGCAGATGGATGAGATCGTGGGGCTTATGGGTCAGCGACCCGTGGACCTGGTGGGCAGCACCGACCTTAAGGAGATGACCAGAGTGCTTAGAGATAGCGACTTGTTGCTGTGTAACGACTCCGGGCCCATGCATCTGGCTGTGGCCGTGGGGTGTAAAGTGGTGGCCTTATTCGGGCCGACCAGTCCAGAGAGGACGGGACCATATGGCAGCGGGCATAGGGTGTTGCGTAATCGGGTGGACTGCTCCCCTTGTTTTAGGAGGGAGTGCCGCTTGGATCTTTCCTGCTTAACGGGAATAAGGGTGGAAGAGGTGTACGAGTCAATGGTCTCTGCCCTGGCATCAAGCCATGAGTAAGATTATCGATCCCGATCCGGTAAAACTGCTGGTCAACCTGATTTACTCCTCCACTGCTAAGCTGAGGAAATTTTTAGAGCAAGTCGGGGATGATTTTGGCGCCATCGACTGTACTTCCAAAGAGTTCCCTTTTAGCGAGACCGACTATTATGAAAAAGAGATGGGCCCGGACCTTAGCCGCCGCCTGGTATGTTTCAAGCAGATGGTAGGTCGGGATGGGCTGGGACGGCTGAAGCGGGTGGCACTGACCATGGAGGAGACCTTTTCCAATGACCGAGGCCAGCGCACCATTAACATTGACCCCGGGCTGTTGACGCTGGAGAATTTTGTCTTGGCTAGCCGAAAGAATTTCTCCCACCGCCTCTACCTGGGGGAAGGGGTTTTTGCCGAGGTGACCCTGGTATTCAAGCGGGACTCCTTTCGGCCTCTGGAGTGGACTTACCCCTTCTATCAGCGCCAGGAAGTGATTGGCTTTCTAAACCGAGTGAGGGAAAGATACCGATGGCAACTCAGGACCCATACCGAGTGAGGAGCATGACCGGCTTTGGCCGGGCGGAGCTGGTGAAGGATGAGCTGCGCTACCTGGTGGAGGTGCGTTCCCTTAACCATCGTTTTTTAGATATAAACTTGAGGCTTTCCAAGGCGGACTGGGTCTTCGAGGGGAGGATAAAAAGGTTGGTATCGGAGAGGGTTAAACGGGGGCGGGTGGAGCTTCATCTCCAAAAGGACCCCTCCCTTGAAGCTCCTCTGGGCCTGGTGTTGGATATAGTCTCGACGGGGGGATTGGTAAGCTTGTTAACTAAGCTGGAAAAGGATTTTTCCCTCTCGGGCGGGATCAGCCTGGATAATTTGCTCAACTTCAGGGATGTTATATTTACCAAGGAGAGAAGGACAGAGGAGCCCAGTGAATGGAGCATTCTCAATGAAGTGATAAGCTCAGCCATTGATTCCCTTGATGAAATGAAGACGACCGAGGGCGAGGCCATAGCCAGGGACTTTGGCTGCCGGCTGGAGAGGATGAAACAACTGATTGGACAGGTCAGAAAGCGGGCGGGAGAGGTGGCCGAGCAGGCAGGAGACAGACTTAGGGCGAAGTTGGATGTTTTGTTGGGGGACCGGGAGATAGATCAGGGCCGACTGGCCCAAGAGGTGGCGTTATTGGTGGTCAAATCAGATATTAACGAGGAATTGGATAGGGTGGATTCCCATCTTTGCCAATTCGGGCGCACCCTGGCCAATGATAGCCCTCTGGGCAGGCGGTTGGAATTTATCATCCAGGAGATTAATCGAGAGGTCAGCACCCTTGCCGCCAAGGTAGGTGATTTCCCGGTAAGTATGGCGGTGGTGGAGATGAAAGTAGAGTTGGAGAAACTCAGGGAGCAGACTCAGAATCTGGAATGAGGTGAAGATTGAAGACTAGACTTTTGAACGTTGGCTTCGGAAATGTGGTTGTTGCCTTCAGGGTGGTGGCCGTGGTTTCCCCCAGTTCTGCCCCGATGAGACGGCTGAGGGAGGAGGCGGAAAGGGCTCGAAAACTTATAGATGCGACCCAGGGCCGGAGGACGCGCTCGATAATCATCACCGATACCGATCACGTGATTCTATCGGCAATCCAAGGCGAGACCTTGGCCCAAAGGCTGAGTGGAAGATTGCAGAGCAGAGACAATCGTGATGAAGAGTGAAGCATCCTTGCCCGGCATCCCCTTCGTCATAAGTGCTCCCTCAGGCGGTGGGAAGACCACTGTTTGCCGGGAATTGAAAAGGCGGATGGCTGAACTGGCCAGCTCGGTCTCTTACACCACCCGGCCGGCCCGGCCCGGCGAGACAGAGGGCCGGGATTATCACTTCGTGAGTCAAGCTGAGTTCGAGGGTTTGATGCGTCAAGGAAGGTTGGCCGAATGGACTCGAGTGCACAATTACCATTACGGGACACCGGCTGATTACCTGGAGGAGTCCTTGGAGGAAGGCCGGGATGTGGTATTGACCCTGGATATTGAAGGGGCCAAGAGTCTGAAGAAGAAGTACCATCAGGCAGTGACTGTTTTTCTTCTTCCGCCATCGCTGGCGGAACTCCAGGCTAGATTAGCGGGTCGGGGAACGGAAGATGATTCGGTACGGGAAGAACGTATTAGGGTCGGGTTAGAGGAGATTAAACAGGCCCGGGCCTATGATTACCTGATCGTCAACCGAGATCTGGAGGAGACCGTTTCCTGGCTCGAGGCTATTGTGGCGGTGGAGAGGTTACGCCCGTGGAGGGTTTTGAAGGGATATAAACTGGAGATAGATGTTCCTCCCGAAAGTTGGGGAGAAAAACGTTTAGGATGAGGGAGATATGGCAAGAGTAACGGTCGAGGATTGTTTGAAAAATGTTCCCAATCGGTTTTCCCTGGTTCTGGTGGCCACCAAGCGGGCCAAGGATCTGATGAAAGGGGGAAAACCCCTGGTGGAGGCTCCAGGAAACAAGGATATAGTCCTGGCTTTGCGGGAGATTGCCGCGAATAAGGTTAGAATAAAGCTGCCATCCGGCTAGAAGCTCGGTTGGCGCTGGTTATTCACTCAAGTCTTTAAGCTTGGTGTTGAACTCCTCTTTATCGATTTCCCCCCGGGCATATCGCTTCTTCAGGATGTCCACAGGCGATTCTTCTGGCGGAGCTTGCGCGGAGGAAGACCTGCTTTGAGACCAAAACCAGCGCAGGAGCAAGACAATGCCGACTATCACCAGGACAAAAAATGTTAACATGAACAGCAAGGAAAATATTCCCATACCCAGGCCCCAGGGCCCGTGCATCCAGTCTTGGTAGATCATCTTAGTTGCCTCATCGAGGTATGGAGCTTCATCTGCGCGCAAAAGTGATAATGCGTCGTTACTGGGTATGTGTCAAGGAGAGAATTCTCAGCTAGGTTGTTATGAGACCTAGCCGACACTCTCATGAGGAGAGTAAGGTGCTATTTGTGGGAGAAACCCTTTAAAAAGCCCCCCCTTCCTAAACTTTAGGTTATGTTTGGATTGGCGCTACCGCGCCAATCCAAACAGACTAGCTCGGGGCTAGGGGGTCCAGGGGGAGGGGACCACGGCCCCGTTCCCCTGGAAAGCTTCAAACTATTACCGATGCTGAAAAGAGCAGGAGAATTTTCCTCACAAGCTAAGGGTTGAGTTTCTTAAAGAGTTTGGGTATAATAGATTGAGTCCTGCCAGCTGAGGCGGCCTTTAATGGTCAGGACAGCGAGGTGGATGGTCTCACCTCCATGTTGAGATTGAACGACATATTGGATAAGCTGGCCAGCTACCAACCGGATGGTAACCGGGAGC
>JAZFTZ010000256.1:0-12608 GCA_036446955.1 Thermodesulfobacteriota bacterium | reverse complement strand
CTCGACTACCTTGATTGCCTCCTCTGAGGTGGCCATTTCCACAAAGCCGAACCCTTTGGAGCTGCCAGAGTATCTGTCAGTTATTATTCTGACCGATTCGACGGTACCGGCCTGCTCGAAAAGGGTCCTTAGTGCTTCCTCCTTGGTCTCGAGGGAAAGGTTGCCCACATATAATTTGGTGAACATTTGTTGAATCTCCTTATACTGAAGTGTAAAACCGAAGATTCCCATTTCAACTATTGATGGAGGCCGGGCAGGCCTCTATCGCCTGTCTATATGGAGGCCTTTCAATGCATGCTAACACTAGGAATACGCTTATGTATATAGTTTATAAATCCCGATCGACCTCCTAGCTCGGGGTTAGGGGGCCCAGGGGGAGGGGCCCGCGGCCCCCCGGAAAAGACTCAGGGTCTCCCCCAAAATAGCACCTGGCCCTTCCCCTGGGAGTGTCACCCATGTCCCATAACAATAGAGCAAGCTATTTATGCAAGCTTGACACCCACTGGCCTGGCTGCTAAATCCTAATCAGGATAGAGGGTACGATAGCGTGTTGAAGACCTTATTCACGCCCATAAGCCTAGGTAAGCTGTTAGTTAAAAACAGGATAGTGGAAGCGCCCACCACTATCTACTTCGCCACTAAAGAGGGGGCTATCACCCAGCGTATGCTGGATTTTTACGAAGAACGCGCCCGCGGTGGTCCTGGTCTGATCATTTTGGAGTCGGCCTGTGTTGACGAGATAGCCAGCCAGCCCGAGTATAACAAGTTAGCCTTGTCCGACGATGCCTTCATAAGGGGCTTGTCTGAGCTGGCGGAGATTATCAAGGCCCATGATGTAGCCGCGGGGTGCCAGTTGGTGCATGCAGGAAGGCAGCGGGCCTTTGGCCGGCTCCCTGTGGTTGCCCCTTCCCCTATTCCATGCCCCGACGGAGGAACTGTTCCCAAGGAGCTAACTGGTGAAGAGATTGATAATATAATCGAGGCCTTCGGGCAGGCTGGTGCCCGGGCAAGAAGAGCTGGATTCGATTTGGTGGAGATTCTGGCCGGACATGGCTATCTAATCGGCCAGTTCCTGTCGGCCGAGACTAACAAACGGACCGACCAGTATGGAGGCAGCCTGGCGAACCGAATGAGGTTTGCCCTGCAGGTTACTGAAAGGGTCAGGCAGGCGGTCGGGGACGATTTTCCGATAAGCGTTCGGATAAGTGCTCAGGATTACACGCCCGAGGGCATAAACCTGGAGGAGTCCGGGGTTACGGCGGTTGAATTGGAGAAGGCAGGTATTGATCTTATTCATGTATCGGCCGGTACCCGCACCACCAGTGAATTTCAGATAAGTCCCATGTTTTTGCCTCGGGGCTACACCCTCCCTCTGGCGGAAAAGATTAAGCAGGCGGTAAGTCTGCCGGTGATTGCCTCCGGCGGAATCAATGATTTGCTTCTGGCCGAGGAGACCCTTTCCCAGGGCAAAGCCGATATGGTATCCTTGGGCCGGCCCATGATAGCCGACCCCCATCTGCCCAGGAAGGCAAAGCAAGGAAACCTGGAGCAAATCTGTCCCTGCATTCGCTGCAACGATTGCGTGGGCCGGACTAGGCTGGCCAAGGTCATAAAATGTACGGTCAATTTCTTTGCCGGCAAAGAGGGCAGCCATAGACTCAGACCGACTGCCCAGCCGAGGAGGGTGCTGGTCATAGGCGGGGGCCCGTCCGGTATGGAGACAGCTCGCCTGGCCGCCGAGCTTGGCCACCAGGTCACGCTTTATGAGAAGGAGGAGGAACTGGGTGGACATTTGCGCCTAGCCGCTTTCATGCCTGAGCTCAAGGAGCTGCTAGACTATTTTGTCCATCAGTTAGCAAGGCTGGGCGTTAATGTTATCCTGGGACAGGAGGCCAGCGCCGAAGTCGTTCAGCAGCACAATACTGATTGCAATATAGTGGCTGTGGGTGGATTACCCATCCGCCCGGCCATACCTGGAATTGATTCCCCAATGGTGGTTTCCGTGTTGGACCTATTTCAGGGGACTGAAGTTGGGGATAAGGTGGTGGTACTGGGGGGTGGATTAATAGGCTGTGAGACCGCCTGGGTCCTGGCCGATTCGGGAAAAGAGGTGACCATAATAGATGAGAAACCGGAAGTGCCTTTCGAGGTGGAGAAAGGCAGTCGGGCGATATTCTTAAGAGAGTTCGCCACAAGCCGGGTCGAAACCATCGCCGGGGCCAAATTCAGGGAAGTTACCGACCGGGGTATTAAGGTAAGCAACAAAGAGGACAAGATCTCCTTCCTTCCAGCTGATAATATCATCCTGGCACTGGGATTTCTTCCGGCTAGAGGTCTGGCCTGCCAGTTGGATGAAAAGCAGGTGAGATATCGAACCGTGGGAGACTGCCGATATCCGGCAAAACTTATGGGAGCTATCCACGATGGCGCGTTAGCCGCCTGGGAGGTCTAGTCAGGGCGAGACAACTATAGCCTCATGTTTCCGTGTTCTAGCCGCTAGCTGATACGCCCGAAATGGTCCCGCTGTTTGATGTTGTATTATCCCGCCACTATCCCGCGCCCTTTTCCCCTATCCCCCCGCCTCTGTTTTCTCTTTATATTTCAATAAGATAGCTGGTGAGCCGTGAAGGATTCGAACCTTCGACACCCGGATTAAAAGTCCGGTGCTCTAACCAACTGAGCTAACGGCCCACCCTTTACTTTTAACTACTTAGCCCGCCACTGTCAATAGCCTTCCCCCAGATTGTAACCAAATTGTAACCAATCTTCCTCGGTTTTGCTCCTCAATACGTTTAGCCGCCTCCCTAAGATCAGCCTCATTGACTATATTGTAGCGCTCGAATACGCTCCTGGCCTTGTGGCCGGTTATAGCCATGGCCACCCGTTCCGGTATCCCCGCGAGGGTCACCATATGCTGTTGCCCCTCTATGGGGGCAACCTTCTCTGGGGAAGAACCCTTTAAAAAGGGTTCTTCCCCCCAAAGCAGCGTTTGCCCGTTACCATGGGAGTGTCACCCATGTCTCGTAACAAGATAGTCAGAGGTTATTTTTGACTTGAATGTTGCCCTTGTTGCCCCTAAAATAGGTAAAGGTCGTCGGCTATTGGTAGCACAGGGGCGGCATCATCTTCGCAAGTATATACTTAGGGGCGATTAACTCAGCGGGAGAGTGCCACCTTCACACGGTGGAAGTCGCAGGTTCAAGTCCTGCATCGCCCACCATTTTCTTATTCAATAATTCCTGCTAGCTGATGCAGCTGGGGTCATGCCGCGGGGGAGGTAGCTTACGTATTTGAGACCTGTAGCTAGGCTACATATTTCTCAGGAAGGGTTTTTGCTCACCGACTTGTTCTCTTCAGATAGTCCATGAGTTGAGCGGCTTGGCCTTTTTGGCAGGGTCTGATAAGCCTAAGTCATATTGGGTTAAAAAGGGATTATGCGCGTCTAGTTGCGCCTGGCAAAGGCAGGATTCGGGTTGAGTTGCAACGGGAGGTAAGCGAGGTGGCAAAGGTCATTGAAACCGATGTCCTGGTAGTAGGCGGGGGTCTGGCCGGATTTAGAGCGGCCATGAGGGCCCGGGATTTTGTGGACCGGGTTACGCTGGTCGATAAAGCGAACGTGGCCAGAGGGGGTGGCACGGTTTTTTGCCATGTTATGGTTGCTCCTGCACCAAAGGAAGCTCGCCAGGACTGGCTGAGGGACATCGTGGAACACGCCGAATACTTCAGCAATCAGGAATGGGCCGAAACAGTCCTGGAAGAACAAGGGAATAGGGTGAAGGAACTGGAACAATGGGGCATCTCCTTCCAGAGGGACGAAAAGGGGGAATACCTGCTCATGCCCCCCCGAGGGGCAGACAAACTCAGGGCTATATACTACGAGGGCAGGAAGCTCGCCCAGAGAATGAGAGAGATTCTGTTGGAAGCCGGGATAAATATCATTGAGCGGGTCATGGTCATCGATTTGCTTACCTCGGACGGAAAACACCCTACCCAGGGTAATGTAGTGGGTGCGATTGGGCTGCATACCAGGACAGCTGAGACCTACATGATGAGATCTGGGGCGGTGGTAATAACCAGTGGCCAACTGGCAGGAAAGCTCAAAAGCATGGACAACCTGACCGGTGACGGCCAAGCCATGGCCTACCGAGCCGGGGCCGAGCTTTCCGGGATGGAGTTCGCCCACTGGCCAAATTTCAGCTTGTGCACCCGGGCCCCTGACGGGGAAATAAGATTTTTGTACTCCGGGGCTCAGTTTCAGAACCACGGCGCCTGGATAGTTAACGCCGGCGGCGAGAGAATAATGAAAAGATATGCCCCCCAGCTGATGGAGCGGAGGTCAGGGTTCGGCCTTATCGGCCAGGCCATGGCCAAGGAGTATCTGGAGGGGAGGGGGCCGCTGTACTTCGATATGAGGCACTTTCCCAAAGAGGAGGTTTTGCGCTTGCGAAAAGTGCTCCCGCAAACGTTGGCCGCCTTTGACCGTGCCCAGCTGGACATCAGCCACGACCTGGTCGAGGTAATTCCCATGGTGATCCACGGAGGGGCTGGAAATGGCGGAATAAAGACGGGGTTGAGGGGTGAGAGTTCGCTTGATGGCCTGTTCACCGCGGGAGTAGCCGCCCAGATGAGGGGTTGCATTGAACCTCCGGCCAGCTTCGCTCAGGCAGTCTGCAATGTCTTCGGCCACCGGGCGGGAGAGGACGCGGGAAGATATGCCGCCGGCCGTGGTGAGGTGACCCCGAGACAGGAGCAGGTGGAGGAGCTTCTTGAAAGGGCGCTATCACCCCTGGGCAGGATAGATGGGCTGGCAGCGGATGATATCTTCCTGGCCGTAAACCGGGTGCTGGTGCCATGGGAGTTCAGCATGTTCAAAACCGAGGCCAGTATCAATGAGGCACTTTCCGAGTTGGAGAGGATTGAAAGGGAGGATCTGACCAGGGTAAGGGCCGAGCAGCCCCACGAACTCATCAAGGCGAATGAGGCCCGAAACTACCTGCTCATGTGCAGGCTGTCATACATGAGCGCGTTGGAGAGGAAGGAGACAAGGCTTTGCCATTACCGCCAGGAATATCCTTTCCGAGATGACATAAACTGGCTCAAGTGGATTACCCTTCGCCGGGAGGGGGAGGATATTAAGTTAGGGTTTGAGCCTATCCCCATTGAGAGTTATAAGATAAGACCGCCGACCCTGACCAAGGTCCCGGCCGCGGTCCAGTTCTCCTCCGATCGTTTGAAGGAGGTGGGCCTATGATCAGGAAATTTGATGCCTCCCTTTGCCAGGAGTGCCCACTGAGAGCAGCCGAGGGTTGTCCATGTATAGAAAGCTGCCCAGTGGATGTACTCAGGCCCGAGGAGGATGGCCGCCCCCGGGTGGCCTATCCTTCCGATTGTTTCAGTTGTTTCTGGTGCCAGCTTGACTGCCCGCGCGGCGCGTTTGAGATATCCGCGGAAAGGGAGCTGGAGATCCTTCCGTTTTAAAATAAAGGGGGTAACAAGATGGAGAAGAGAAGATTTTTGTCGGCCTTGGTTTTAATCATCTTGGGGGGAATGCTTCATTACCAACTTGCCTCTGCCCAGAAGGTAAGAATCGCTCCCTGCGTCAAGTCAAACCCTAGCTATAACCTGCCCTTCTTCGCCGCCGAGGAGAGAGACTTATGGAAGAAAAACGGGATAGAGGCGGAGTGGATAGCCATCAAAGGAGGCTCCGCCATGGCTCGGGCATTTGCAAGTCGGGCCCTTGACATGGGGATATGCGGCCCCCTGGGCGGCATTAGAGCCATATCCCGGGGAGTGCCCATGCTGATTATCGCCGATTTCCAGTCCCCTCAAGATGTCTATGTATGGGTGCTAACTGGCAGTCCCATCAAGAAACCGATGGACCTAAAAGGGACCAAGATCGGACAAACCAGGCTTGGAGGGACATTCCACGCCTATGGAATATGGGTAGCTAAGGCCTTGGGCCTGGAGAAGGATATAAAATTTGTGGGCGCAGGTGGAAGCGTAGCAATGCAGGCTGGCCTCCAGTCCGGTATCTACGATGCTATTGTATCGTCCTTCTATAGTTCGGCCGCGCCGCTGAAGTTTTCCGGTAGAGGGCGCCCGGTGCTCAGAGTCCAGGATTACCTTCCCAAGGAATGGATGAACTTGGCCGTATTCTCCCGGAGAGATTTCGCCGATAAGAAACCTGATCAGGTGAGAGGGGCATTGAAGGGCCTGTTTGAAGCAGCAGCATTCGTGATGAAAAATGCTGATTGGTCCGTCCAGATATTTAAAAAGCACTTTGGCTACCCTGAGAAGGGTGCTCGGCAGGTTCACAGAGATACCTTGCGCTATGGCAGGAGACCCACGATAACCAGGAAGGCAGTGGAGAATGCCAGGAACTTTCTCATAGAGGCTGGCTTGATTCCCAAGAAAAAGGCCCCACCCCTAGATAAGCTCTATACCACCAGGTTCGTCAGGTAAGATAAGCGGAGCAAAGTTGACCGGCCCGGGAAGGGCTTCAGCTTATTCTCCGTCTGGTTGGAAGGGGTCGGCAGACCGGTACGATGGGAAAGGGAGTTTACCTAAGCATGAGCTAACCGCGCGGTTGGCTGTCAGGCGTTCCCATCGGATCTCCCCGAGCGCTGGCCGCAGCAAGGAAAAACTTCACCAGGTTGGGAGTATTCCTCCCATCCTGGTGGCCGCTCTGGAGGTTGAAGAATATCTCCGGCCCCAAAGCTAGGCCCTGATGGCGCGTTCTCCTCAGCGGGGAGGCGCGGATGAGTCTCAGTCCTTCCCGTTGCGATTACCGGCCAGGGTTTCCAGTTCAATATATTATTTAAGCGGGGTGCCTTTTTGCAGTCTGCCAAGCTTGTCGGCTAAAAGTTTAAAATCTATTTATCTTTGGGGTTTTCCCCTTCATTTGACCGCTTACCGGTGACTTGAACAGCCAGAGGAGATGATGGACCGGTTTTAGGCTCTCCCCAGTATATGGTCTGGTGGGGGAAAGGAATCTCGATACCTCGCTCATCAAAAGTCTTCTTCATTCTTCGATTGAATTCCCGGCCCACTCTCCACTGTTTAATCGGCTTTGTCTTAAACCTGGCTTTAATGGTCACTGCCGAATCACCGAACTTGTCGACGCCAAGAATCTCGAGGGGTTCCAAAATATCGTCTTTAAATTCTGGGTCATTTTGCATCGACTCGCCAATCTCCTTAAGAGTAGCCATGACCTCGTCCATATCCTCCCTATAGGCGACGCCTACATTGAAGAGGTATCTCGAGTACTCTTTAGTCATATTCGTAATCATCCCCACGCCTCCGTTGGGGATGACATGGACGTTTCCGGCCAGGTCTCTCATCTTAATCGTTCGCAGGGTAACCTCTTCAACCAACCCGCCGGTCCCGTTGATGATAACAACGTCTCCAACAGACACGCTGCCCTCAAACAACATGAAAAGGCCGTTGATGAAATCCTTAACTAGCGACTGCGCGCCAAACCCGACCGCTAAACCAACGATACCTGCGCCAGCTAGAATAGGGGTAACATTAACGCTCAATTGGTTCAGTACTATTACGCTGCCAATAAAGACGGAAGCCACCATAATCACCCAGTAGATCAAGGGAATAAGCGTCTTTTGTCTCTTTCCTGGTTCAATGATATTACCATCTGCATCAGTCCTCGGCTGGACCAATTGTTTGGTGATAAACTTGGCCAAATTCATGATACTTAGAACAACCCCAACCGTTATCGCGATCTTGATCAACCGAAAGAGGATGGTGGACCCTGTTGCCGAGGTAACCAACCAGGACACGCCTATGCCCCAAAATTCGAGGATAGTACCGATCCCGACGGCAAGAATGATCCCTTTGCTGATAATTTTAAACAAACCAATATATCGAATAACCTTTCCCTCTAGCTCGGGCAGACGTGCTCTCATCTCTTTGCCAAGGTCAAACAACCCCTTGAAGAGAGGATCGATCAGATAGAGCAACCCCCAGAGGACCCCTGCCGCGGCCAGCGTTTTCAAGCTGGCAGAGAGGAGGAAAGTAACCCCGGCGCGATACTGGATGACCATGAAAATTGAGAAAAGCCAGATTAAGCCACCCGCCCCAACCGGCCAAAAGCGCGCACAAAAGGGTAGAAACTTTCTCCAAATAGGAGGAGCGGAGGGGAACGTCTCCCTTTGCTGCCTCCTGCTTATCTGAAGCAGAAGAATGGTCGAGAGAACAGGGAACAAGAGAATAAGAATCCCGCTCACCAGGGCAAAAAGTTGGCTGGGTACCTGCAAAATGGCCATTGCCCTGGTTGCGAAGTAATAGGCGACCCAAATAAGTAGGAATCGCTTGACCCAGACCGAGGCATAGGCGGCTGCCTCATCTGAGAGCGGGAGGAGGCGAGACTTTGGTTCTGCTGGATTGAGACCAATTCTTGACGCGGTGGCGATAGCTTCATACTGGAGCAGGGTAAGTAAGAATAGCATGGTTATCCGGTAGGGAAGGCCGCCGACCCCTAGGAAGCTTAAAACTAAGAATACCGCTATCAAAAGCCCTAGATAAGGACTGATGCGGATCACCATTCTCACCACGCCTTCATAGATTCTTCCCGCGGTTGTTTGCTTTCTTTTTTTCAGAACAGCTTTCAATAGCATGGTGGTGAACCGGCGGATGAGCAAAATGATGATCAGCGCCAATACGATGCTGGCGGCGATGATTGTGGCAAATTTGTACAGCCCAGCACGGTTTTCCTGGGCGGAGATGTGGGTTATTCCTGATCTCAGAGAGTTCGGTATCTGTCGTATAGATTTAAGAAGCTGAGGGAGATAATCAGCCGTCTGTCGGGTTAGCTGGCTGGAGGCAATTATAAGCCTATTGAACATGCTGGGTTCTTTTGGGGGAGGCCCTTTTGCAACTTGCTCTGCTGGCGATGCCTGTTTCTGAAGCTCTATCAGGGATTTTAAGTCCCTGATCAGGGCCTCCCTTTTCTCTGGAGACTCCAACGTTTGAACCATCTTCTCCATATTTTCCAACGGAACCGCGCTTTCTTTTGCCGAAGATGCATTCTCTTGCGGCTGCCCGTAGTTGGTCACAGTCAGCAGTATGATAATGGCAAGAAATAATGCTTTAACCCCTAAGGAGAATTTTATTCTGACCCGCATAGCGATGACCTCCCCTGTTCCCATATCCGCTATCAACGTCTAAGCTTAAATAAGAGAACAAGGTAAATCAAGGACGGATTGAGATGCCTGCCATGTTGTTACGAGACATGGGTAATCTTTACCGGGGGACGGGGCCCCTCTGTGGGGGGTAACCCTTTGTAAAGGGTTACCCCCCACAAAACACCCGCGGCCCCATCCCCCGGGAAAGATTGTTGTGCTGGCCCGGTCGAAATGTTATAAAGGCCGGAAGGAGAGTATCGAAGACTTACTTGGAGTTGTGACATCAGCCAAACGGTCAATCCTGTCTGATAAACCTTTTCCAGGCAAGCATGGGGTGGCCAAGGAGGTAGCAAGTATGGTTTTTCATGACTTGAGGGAGTATGCGGAGGAACTAGAAAAACTGGGCGAGCTGAGAGTTTTGCCCGGCGTTCACTGGGATCTGGAGATAGGTCGGATTACCACCATTTTATGTCAAAAGGAAGACCAACCGGTAGTCCTGTTTGACCAAATCGCTGACTATCCCAAGGGATACCGCGTACTGGTAAACCCGATAGGCTCAAAACGAACGCTGGCTTTGTGTCTGGGCATCCCGTATATGGAATCGTACATAGATATCCTTAACGCATGGCGAAAAAAATTAAAGACCCTGAAGCCCATACCGCCTAAGGTGGTTACTGACGGGCCGGTGCTGGAGAACGTCCAGGAAGGCAAAGACGTAAACCTGTGGAAGTTTCCCGTGCCCAAGTGGAATACATTGGATGGAGGCAGGTTCATTGGAACCGGGTCGGTCACCATTTTAAGGGATCCAGATGAAGGCTGGGTAAACTTGGGCACCTATCGGGTAATGGTGCACGATGAATCCAAGGCGGGTTTCTTCATCGCTCCCGGCAGGCACGGGTCGATCATTAGGGAGAAGTACTTTGCCCAGGGGCAAAAATGCAAAGTCTCGATCAGCTGTGGGCAGGACCCGCAAATCTTCATGGTCTCCAGCATGGAGATACCCTACCGCATGCCGGAGTACGACTTTACCGGAGGCTTAAAGGGTGAGCCCATCGAGGTGATCGAAAGCGACTATTCCGGGCTCCCCATTCCAGCCCGGGCCGAGATAGTTATCGAAGGGGAGGCCAGCATGGAGGAAACGCTGGAGGAAGGTCCTTTCGGCGAGTGGCCGGGCTATTACGGCAGCGGCGCTCGCCAGGATCTAGTCATAAGGGTTAAGCGGATATTGCACCGCAATGATCCCATCCTTCTGGGTGTGCCTCCAGGCAAGCCGCCCTGGTCCACCAATCGGGTCACTAACTTCAATCGCTCAGCCATGCTTTGGGATGAAATGGAGGGCGCCGGTGTGCCTGATATCAAGGGCGTCTGGTGCCACCCATCGGCCGCGGGCCGAATGTTTATCGTGGTAGCGATAAAACAAAGATATCCCGGCCATGCCAGACAAGCGGGCCTGCTGGCCAGCAGTTGCCAGGCGGGAGGAAACGTAGGAAGGTACACGCTGGTGGTAGATGAGGATATTGACCCCACCAATACAGACGACATTCTCTGGGCGCTAAGCAGCAGATCGGACCCGGCAGATGATATTGAAATCATCAGGCGCTGCTGGAGCACGCCTCTGGACCCGCTGGTAAGGAAAGGAGCGCCGTCACTAAACACTCGAGCCATCATTGACGCCACCCGGCCTTACGAATGGATGGATGAATTCCCTCCCGTGGTGGGCTTCCCCCCGGAAGAGCTGGCGGAAACATTAAATAAATGGGGGAAACATTTGGCCGGCCACGGGCAGAAAAAAGGATAAAAGGGATGTTATTGTGGGGTAAACTTTCTCTGGGGAAGAACCCTTTAAAAAGGGTTCTTCCCCACAAGAAACCCGCCCGGTTATGAGAGGGGAGGGCAGAACGTCTTGTCCCTTTGGCCCAAGGTTAAGGGGGCATCCGGGCATTAGGAAGCCGGGACAGGTCTGGACTCGGGACAGGGTCTTGATTCTGTTATCTTGGTGGAATTATTTCTGAGCTGTTTGAAAAATTCCTGCATAAGCTTCCGCGCGCGCGCTGCCAATACGCCGTTGGTCACCTGAATGGTATGGTTGAGCCGAGCGTCATTGGCCAGGTCGAACAGCGAGCCACAAGCACCGGCCTTGGGATCGGTACACCCGTAAACCAGACGGCGTACCCGCGCCAGAAGCAGGGCGCCCATGCACATAATGCAGGGCTCCACAGTAACGTATACAGTTGCATCCGCCAGTCGCCATGAGCCCAGTTTCAGGCCGGCCTCTCGGACCACCAACACCTCGGCATGGGAGGTGGGATCATTCGAACTCTCTTTCCTGTTTCCTGCCTTAGCTATCAGCTGGCCGTCTACTACCAGTGCCGCGCCTACGGGCACTTCTCCCCGCCGACCGGCATCCTGGGCCTCGGTAAGGGCTAGCTGCATGAAAAATTCGTCCTGCTTCACTTGCTCTACCTTAGCAAACTTATAATAAACGGGGTTATCCCCCGTTCTACTAGTCCCTGACTCATCGACCTAATTCTAACCAGTTACTCCCGGCAAATCAAGGCAAATAGCCTTTTTCCCAGGGGGGGTCGTGGGTGTTTTATAGGGGGAACCCTTTTTAAAGGGTTTTCCCCAGAGAAGGCGTTACCAATGTCTGGAAACAGGACATTTTTTGTTGACAAATAGACGCGGCCCTAAGTAAGCTGAGATTAATAATCTTCAGCTTCAGAAAAGGAGGTGCAGATATGTCGCTGGAAATAGGTCAGCCGGCCCCGGACTTCTGCCTCAAGGGGCACGACGATAAAGAGTATAAGCTGAGTGATTTCAAGGACAAAAAGAACGTTCTGGTGGTATTTTATCCGTTAGCCTTCACCCCGGTCTGAAGCCGGGAACTGCCCGCGCTGGAGAGGGATATCTCCCAGTTTGACGGGCTCAATACCCAGGTGCTGGGTATTAGCGTGGATAGCCCTTTTGCTAATAAGGTATTTGCTCAGCAGGTAGGGGTTAATTCGTTTCCCCTTTTAAGCGACCTGAAAAAAGAGGTGGCCAAAAAGTATGGCGTGCTTCGGCCGGATGGATTCTCGGAGAGATCCACCTTCCTGGTGGATAAAGAGGGCCTTGTCCGCTGGAAGCAGATTCAGCCCTCCCTGCCCCAACAGAGGAAAAACGAGGAGTTTATCGAAGCTATAAAGGCCGTCCAAGCCAGCTAGGTTAAGGTTCAGGAGAAGAGATGGGGGAAACCCTTTGAAAAGGGTTCTCCCCCAGACCCCTTTCCCAAACTTTTTGTTCTAGATCCTTTGTATGGGCGCTAACGCGCCCATACAAAGGATGGTGGAATATTTGTAGCGGTAATCGCCACAGGCAGTTGGGGCACTGTCCGAAGACAGATGGCCACTAATTTCCGAATACCTCTTTTAATAAGTCCGTAACCCGTGCCGCTGGGTTTGTTCGAATCTTCTTCTCTTCCTCGGCAACCAT
>JAZFTZ010000255.1:0-4514 GCA_036446955.1 Thermodesulfobacteriota bacterium | reverse complement strand
GCGGTCGAGCAGTACAAGCAGCTCTTGAAAGAGACCCCGGGGGGGCAGCAGCTCTTAAAGGAGTTAGGCCTGACCCTGCTCTACAAGGAAGATTATCCCGAGGCCGCCCGGGTATTACAGAGATACTTCAAGCTCAATCCCGGCGATAGGGAGGGCCGCTTCGGGCTGGCCCAAGCGCTAAGGGGGGCGGAGCGCCATCGCGAGGCTATTCCTCATTTGAGAGCGCTTAAGCAGGAGAAGCCCCGGGACGTTGAGGTGATAAAGGTTCTGGCTGATGTTTATCGGGCCAGCCGCCAGTTCGATAATGCCATCTTGGAGTACAAACAGGTCCTTAAGCTGCCCCCGGAAGACCTGGACGTTAGACTGACTCTGGCCCGGGTGCTGACCTTGGCGAAAAGATTCCCGGAAGCGGCAGCTGAATACAGTAAGTTGCTGGGAAAAAAATACGAAAAGGATATCAGGACCGAATACGCCCAGGTACTTACTTTAGCCGGTCAGGGAGAAAAGGCTGGCAAAGAGTACGGAAAATTGCTGGCCGACTTCCCCAAGGATGCTCAATTAGCGTTAGCTCGGGCTCGGGCCCTTGAAGGGCTGAAGCGGTATCAGGAGGCCATCGAATCGTATCGCCTGGTCAAGAAACTTGAGCCTGGCAACCTGACCGCGCGGCTGGAGTTGGCCGGTGTCCTTAACACTGCCGGGGATTTTGACGCGGCCGCCCAGGAATACCGGGAGATCCTGAGTTCTGTTCCCAGTATGAGGGAAGCCCGCTACGGGCTGGCCATAAACTTGAGTTCAGCCGGGAGAATGGAGGAAGCGGTCTCAGAGTTGAACCAGCTGTTGGAGCAAGACCCCAACGACCTGGAGACGCTGACCCAGCGAGGCCTTGTTCGTCTTTGGTCCGGCAAGCATAAGCTGGCCGAATCTGACCTGAAGCGGGTCTTGGCCGCAAAAACCAGCGACCCCGAGGTTCACCTGGGCTTGAGCCAGCTCTATTTTCAGACCGGGCGAGTGCGGCCTGCCTTTAGAGAAGTCAACACCGCTTTAGAGCTTAACCCCGAATACCAGGAGGCCCAGAGGTATCGCCAGACTATCAAGGACAGCTTGCGGCCCTCCGCGGTGGTCTCTCCGGCCAGAATACGGGAGGATAACGTAGGCAATCGTTCCTTTATCAATGAGATAGGTTTCTCTTTTTTTCCTGAGCCGGGCAGCCGGGCCGATATCGACCTTTCCTGGATAGATGCTCGCAGTGATAGGATAAATACGGATAGCTTTCGGCTAAGGACGGCTATTGAGACGCGGCTGACCGACACCTTCGGGCTATCTGGCAATGTCTCTCTGGTCAGCTTGCAAAGAGAAAAGGAGGAAGACCAACATATTCTTCCCGGCATTTTTTTTAACTTTTTCCCCCGTCTCGGCCTTACCGTATCGGCTGGCTTTCAGCGAGACGTCTTGGAACATACCGCCGAGCTCATCAATAATGACATCAGGACTAGCTCCTTTCTGGGAAGGATAGACTACCAGTTCCTCCCCGGTTACTTTTTTTTTACCGGCTATGAGTTCACCGACATCTCCGATGGCAACATAAAACAGAGGGTCACCAGCAGCATCGGAAAGCAAATACTGAAGGGTAATCCCAGGCTATCTATGGGTTACTCCTTCGAATTCTTGGCCTTTGCTCGGAATCTGGACGAAGGCTATTTTGACCCCTCCAATTACCTCGCCCACACAGTTAATATGTATCTGGCGGGCGATATACTGGATAACAGAATTTTTTTCAGCATCTACGCCTTCTTTGGCGACGCCCGGACCGGCGGGCAACCCGGTGTGGTAGCCGAGTTCGACAATATATGGGGAGGCACGGCTATAGTTCAGCTGAAACTTTGGAAAGACCTCTTATTCGAGGGCAGGTTGGACCAATTCAAGAGCGCTACCACCGCGGGAGGCGCCCCAGGCTTCCGAGAGACCATCTTTGGGTTTGGGTTTCGGTACACATTTTAGTCCAGGGTTTAGCGGATTGGCTGACTTTGGCCAAATTATCCAATCGTGGCACTGCTAAGCGTTTCCAGAAGACAAGCAGGGAGATTAAGGCATTATGCTGGCACCGGTAGGGTGGCGCAGACCCTGGCCAATATGCTATTCCCCGCCGCCTTTTTTAATCCTTGTTCGTGCTGGCAAGGTCCTGGTTCTGACCGGCTGGTAGTCCCCTCATGGAGGTTCCTCCCCCAGCCTCAAGTTAGGCAAGGGAAGGCCAAGGGGGCAGCAAATCTCCCTAGGAAATTTGACCATGGTTAAAGTTGGCTTGTTAGCCGAGACTCAGTACCAGGAAAAAAAGCTGACGCAGGCATGGCGGCAACTGGACCAGGGTCAGCCCAGCTGGGTCTGTCACAGCTTGAAGGAGCTGGCCAGACTAGCCGGATCTTCCCAGTCCCAGGTGGAGCTGGTGCTTTGCCGGCGGCAGGGCAAGGCGGTAAAAGAGCTGTTGGCCGAGCTTTGGGGAGAGGATGTCACCGTTTTGGAGGGAACCCCGGCGCAGATAATGGTTGGCCTCTGCCGATACTGCTTTTCTCGCCTGGAGAAGATAGGCAGGGAGGAACGGCTGGCCGGAATCGGCCAGATGGCCGACCGGGTGGCCCATGACCTCAAGAACCCCCTGACCACGGTGATGGGTTTCGGCCAGGTGCTGGGATATAACAACCTTACTCCCCAGGAAAGGAAAGAGGCGCTGAGCATGATCAGGCAAGGCACTCAGAGGGTGATGGGCATATTGGACGAGATAAACCTGTTTGCCCAAGAGGTCATTCCCTCTCCCAAGCAGGAGAGGATAAGGATAGAGCAGTTTCTTGCCCATGTCCTGGAGCCTTTAACCACCAAGCTTGAAAGTCGAGGCATCAACTATAAGATTACCGGGGCGCCCTCACTTCAATTGGAATGCGACTTAAATCGCCTCTCGCTGGCCTTTGCTAACATTTTTGCCAACGCCGCCGAGGCGATGTCCAGCGGGGGCAGGCTGGAGATAAGCTGGAAATACACTCGGGGCCGGGTGAAGATAAGGATATCTGATACCGGCCCTGGGATTGATCTCTCCATTCGAGACCGGCTGTTCGATCCCTTGGTGACTTATGGTAAATCAGGCCGGCTCGGCCTCGGCCTTGCCTTGGCCAAGAAGATCGTGGAGGAACATGGGGGCAAAATACAGCTGGAGAGAACGGGAAGTTCGGGAACGGTCTTTGCCTTGAGCCTTCCCGGCGTTAAACAGGCGTGAGGGAAAGGGAGATATATTTAAAAAAGATTATTTTTGGTATATTAGGCCGGTGGCTAGAGAAAAAAAAGGGAGGTCATGGCCAGGCGCATAGTTGTAGTGGAGGATGAAGGGCAGGTACTTCTCATGCTGCAGCGGCTGTTGGGGAAGGCCGGCTACCATGTTATCACGGTGCAGGATAGCCGCCAGGCCTATGCCAAGATCCAATTAGTTAAACCCGACTTGGTCATCCTGGACGTAATGATGCCCCATGTGGACGGCCTCTCCTTATGCCATATGATAAGGCAGTCGCCGGAGTTAAAAGGCATCAGAATCGCCATTCTCTCCGCTAAGGTGTACGAGGCTGATAAGCTTCGGGCGTTCCAGCTGGGCGCGGATATCTTCATTGAGAAGCCGTTTCACCCCGATGAGCTGTTAGCGCGGATAACTACATTGTTGATGGGAAAGATAAAGGTCAGGTTCTGGGGAACCCGGGGATCTGTTCCCACGCCGGGGCTTAATACGACCAAATACGGAGGCAATACCCCATGTGTGGAGGTGAGGCTGCCCGATAATAATCTGCTGGTATTTGATGCCGGTACCGGCATCAGGAATCTGGGCAACATGCTTAGCAGAGACGGCAAAAAGGTTAAAGCGTCAATATTCATCTCCCACCCGCACTGGGATCATATTCAGGGATTACCCTTTTTCCTGCCCGCCTATGGCCCCAGGAACGAGCTGGTTATTTACGGCGCGGAACAGCCGGACATGAGATTGGATGAACTGATATCCGCTCAGATGGAGAGTCTGTTTTTCCCGATAACTTTGAAGGAGCTGGCGGCAGACATCACCTTCAAACGGTTATCCGAAGGAAGCTGCCCCCTCCCGAGCTTAGATGCTGTGGTGGACACTATCTTCGCCAATCATCCCGGCTTCACCCTTTCCTATCGTCTGAGCTGTGGAAGCACTAAACTGGTTTACATGACCGATAATGAGCTGGATTCCGTCGCGAGCAGCCAGTGGCTGAAGTTTGTTGAGTTTGTTAAAGGAGCAAAATTGCTGATTCACGATGCCCAATATAGCAAGGAGGAATATGCCACTCATAAGGGCTGGGGACACTCCTCCTGGCCTAAAGTGTTGGATTTGGCCCTGGCTGGCAAGGTGGAGCAGCTGGTGCTGTTCCACCATGACCCCGACCATACCGATGCTGACATTGACCTCATCCTGGAGGAATGTCGAACCATAGTAAGGGAGCAGGGAGCAGAGCTGGAATGTT
>JAZFTZ010000254.1:0-7068 GCA_036446955.1 Thermodesulfobacteriota bacterium | reverse complement strand
GAAGAAGGGGTTTCCTGTCCCTAAAGCGAATCCTGCCCCAACGGTTATTATACAGAACGAGAGGCGGGCGATACAGGTTGCCTAATGCAATCGGCCAAACACTGCACTCTTCTAGCGTAATAGGCCATGTTCCTTGACTTTAACCATTTGATGGTGGGCGATGCCCATCCTACCGCTCTTATACTAAATCCTCAAAGTTAATTCCCTCCAGGCGCAGAAGGGCCTTTTTCAGCTCGATACCGCCGCCAAACCCGCCCAGTTGGCCGTCACTCCTGATCACTCGGTGGCAGGGTACGGCCAGAGGGAAGGGGTTGTGAGCCAGCGCGTTTCCAACCGCCCGAGCCGCGGCCGGCCTTCCTGCGACCTTGGCCAGCCAGCCGTAAGTGCGAACCTGGCCGTAAGGGATTTTTTGAGCCAGGCGGTAGACCTGGCTATGGAAGGCTGGTACGCCGGATAAATCGAGTTTGAGGTCAATGACCTTGCTCTCAGCGGCCAGGAATCTCTGGAGTTGCAACCCGGCTTCAACGAGCTTAGCCAACGCGGGCCGGGCATTGGGATAGCAGGACTCGATAAGTGTAATAACTTTCATCTTGCTCGGGCGGGGAAGGATTATCCTCTTGATTCCCTTCTTACCGGCCACCAGTCCGGCCCAACCCAGGGAGGTCTTGAAGACGGCATAAAGGCTCACTGTTGATTCCTCTTTGCCCGCAGCCTGAGCATTTGCTTAAGCGCGGTCAGCTCTTTCGATTTCAAGATATAACAAGACAACAGATAGATACCCATGGCCGCCAGGATGGCCAGCGCGAGGTTCAGCAGCCGGTCCAGGTTACCCCCAAACAGGTTTATGTGATTCTCTCCGCCCAGAAAGAAGGCTGTCAGGCCCATAGGCACGCAGGCCAGGGCCACCCTTAAAATGGAATAGCCGAGTTCGGCCAGCTGCACGTTTCCCAATCGGCGGACAAGGATGAAGGCCAGCAAGCAAAAGTTCAGCACCGATGCTGAAGAGGTGGCTAAGGCTAAACCTCCGTGTCTTAGCGGCCCCATTAACACCAAACTTAACACCAAATTCGCGGCCAGGGCCAGGGCGGCCACCTTCACCGGCGTAACGGTATCCTTAAGCGCGTAAAAGGCGGGAACAATTACCCTCACCCCGGCGAAGGCCCATAGTCCCAGGGAGTAGAAGAGTAGGGCCTCTGCGGTTAATATAGTACTTGTGGCGGTGAACGCCCCCCGCTGAAAAAGGAGCTCGATTATCGGCTGCCTCAAAACTATTAGTCCCACCATGGCCGGAAGGGTTGTGAACAGGGTGAGCCTGAGACCGAAGTTTAATGTACTCTGGAGGCTGGCGTGATCCCTCTTGGCTGCTTGAGCGGAAAGGGTGGGCAGCACCACGGTAGCCACCGCGACGGCGAATACCCCCAGCGGGAATTCCACCAATCGGTTGGCATAGTAAAGGTAGGAGACGCTTCCTTCGGCAAGAAAGGAGGCCAGCAATGTTGTCACCAACACGTTTATCTGAGCCACCCCCAGGCCAAACACCGAAGGCCCCATAAGGGTGGCGATCTTAACCACCCCGGGGTGACGAAAATCAAGCAAAAAACGGAAACGGAAACCCTCTCTTATCAGGAAGATGAGTTGAAAACCGAGCTGCAATATCCCTCCCAGGATGACCCCGACAGCCAGGGCTAAAACCGGTTGATCGAATTGCTTGGCCAGAATAAGCGCGGAAAATATCAAGGCCAGGTTGAGAAAGACCGGGGCTAATGCAGACGGGCCGAACCGGTGCAAGGAGTTTAAAATCCCCATCACCAGCGCGGCCAGGCCGATGAAAAAAATGTAGGGAAACATCAACCGATTCAAGAGTATGGTAAGGGAAAATTTATCCGGGTTAGCGGCAAATCCCTGGGCCATGGCCCGCACTATCAAAGGAGATAGGGCGATGCCCGCCAGGGTTATCAAAAGCAAGAACAAAACGGCCAGGGTAAGCGCGGCATTGGCCAGCCGGAAGGCCTCCGATTTCGATTTTTCCGTCAAATATTCAGTGAATACCGGTATAAAGGAAACGGTAAGCGAGCCCTCGCCTACCAACCGGCGCAGGAGATTGGGAATGCGGAAAGCTACGAAGAAGGCATCGGCAAACATACCGGTGCCGAAGAAGCTGGCCAGCACCACGTCCCGGATAAAGCCCAATATCCGGCTTATAAAGGTGGCCAAGCCAACCGTGCCCACCGCCTGGGCGATTCCTGCCCTCTCCAGTGAAGATTCATCCTTCATGTTAAATCCCCAGGAAAAACCTTTTCTGGGGAAAACCCTTTGAAAAGGGTTCTTCCCCAGATCCCTTTCCCAAACTTTATACTAGGTCTGAATCGGCGCAATAGCGCCGATTCAGACCCAAGCCAAAATTTAGGAGGGGGGTGCGGGGGGTAACCCTTTTTAAAGGGGTCCCCCCGCAAAAGGGCCCACGCACCCAAAATCTTAACATGTTGACTTAGGTTTGCAATCTATCATATATTAAGCTCAGGCAAAAGGAAGGAAACAAGCAACGGTAATCATAGGGAGGAGAGGTTGGATAGACATCCCTCGGCCCTAAAGCGGGCCAGGCAAAATGAGACCAGAAGGAAAAGGAACGCCAGCGTTAAGACCCGGATGCGCAAAAGCATAAAGAAGGTCAACCTAGCGGCCCAGGGGGGGGGGCTCGACCAGGCTAAAGAGAGCTTGGCCAAGGCAATCCCCGATATCGCTCGGGCCGCGTCTAAAGGGGTGCTTCGCAAGAAAACAGCCTCCAGGTATATCTCCCGGCTTACCCGAAAGGTGAATGCCCTGGCCAAGGTTGACACGCCTTCCCCAGATAGCGGCTAGCCGGTGCTTAAGCGCAGGTACGTAATATAAACCGCTCCAGATACAGCTTGGGGGGGAGGCCACTGGTTTTTATGGCCAGGTCGCACGCCAACGCCTGATTCAGATTGCGGTGCAGTTGGTCTAAGGAAAACCTATCAACTTGGTTTAAGAAGCCGGTTAGAAAGCGGTCGGGAATATTCAAAGACTTTCCTAACGCGGCCCTGTCCTGCCCGGCAGCAATAAGCTCCTTAGCCCTGATTATCCGCCTGAGGTGGGCGGTAATAAAAGGCAGGATCTTCAATGCCGGCTCTCCGGATCTTATTAACACGTTGGCCAGTTCCCAGGCCAGTTTAGGCTCTTTTCGGCCGATAGCCTCGCAAAGGGCGAAGATTTTGTCTGTTCTGGCCGGGCCGGCTATCTCTTCCCAATCCTGCCGGGTGATAGGCGCGTTCAACGGCAGGAAGCTATCCAGCTTGTCTAGCTCACCTTTGATTAACCCCAGCTGACCGCCGCAGACCTCGACCATGCTGGTCACCGCCTCGTTCTCTATCTTTCTCCCCTGGCCGGCGGCCATTTTTTTTATCAACCCGGAAAGCTCGTTGTCGTAAACGCGGGAGAAGTCCACCAGACCATCGGCCTTATTGAACGTAGCGACAAATTGCTTCTCCAACTCTCCCCCCTTACCCTTGCTCTCCATGGTGCATACCAGACAGGTGGTGGGGCAGGGGTTCGAAAGGTAGGAGATGAAAAGTCTCAGGCCAGCGGGGATAAGTCTCTCACAGTTTCTGGCCACCACCAGGCGCTGGGAAGAAAAGGCCGGCCCGGTGTTGGCCGCGATCAATATATCCTCGGCTTTGGCCTCATCGCAATAGAATTGTTGGTAGTTCCAGGCCGAAGAGGCTGGGGAGATAAGCCGGGCTTTTACTCCTGCCAGGGCTTCCCCCATGAGGAGCGTTTCTCGACCAACAAACAGGTAGGCGGGCTTTAATTCCTTCTTCTTAATCTGGGCAAGGAACTGATTCCAGCGCATGGGTTAAAATCGGCTCAAAATGGAGTCATGGATTTGGCGGGCCAGCTCTTTGGCTATGGTTCTGATGGCTACTTCTTTCCTCTGCTCATTGGTGGGAATATCGCTGTCGGCCCGGTACTCTTCGCTGAAGGAGAGGTTTGTAACCCTCCACAAGACCTTTTGGTCCAGCCGGCGCTTCAAAGATACGTCCACGACCATTCTAACCCTTGACTCTAAGGTGAAGCCCTCTTTGGTAAAGGATACCGGTCGCTCAGTAAGTTCGGTAACGAATCCCTCGACCATGGCCTCAGCCTTATCCTCATCAACAAGCGCGATCCTTTTGCTTCTTATCAACTCATTCCTTAAAAAGGTAGTTACTATATTCTCAACGCCGGCTTCCAAGGTCCGGTTCAGGAACAGGTGGACGGCAACCGAGCGCACCTCGGCGCGGCTCTGGGTGCCAACAAATCGATATCCGCAGCTGGTCAAAAGAAGCAAAACAGACAATATCAGGTAAACGGGAAAACGTCCCACTTTTTTATCTTGCCACTATGCTTACCAGTTTTCCAGGTACCACAATCACCCGCTCTATTTTTTTACCCCGGGTGTAAACCTGGACCCGTTCCTGAGCCAGCGCGGCCGCCTCCACCTCGGCTCTCTTGGCGTCGGTGCTCACAGTTATATGTCCCCGGACCTTACCGTTTACTTGAATGACCAGGGTGGTCTCCTCTACCTCCAGCAACTGGGGGTCGTAACCGGGCCAGGCTTGGTTCAAAAGAAATCCCTCCTTGCCCAGCCGGTGCCAAAGCTCCTCGCTTATATGAGGGGCGAAAGGGTGCAAAAGCAAAAGCATACTGGTGATAGCGTCTTTGACTGCTTCGGCCGGTCGCCGGTCTTCAATCTCTTCCGGCAGTTGACCCAGGTAATTGGTCAACTCCATAATTGCGCTTATGGCGGTATTAAAATGAAAGCGTTTCTCTATATCCTCAGTCACCTTCTTAATGGTGGCATGAGTGAGGCGAGCCAGCTTTAGATCCTCGGCCTCAGCCGGGGATAGAGCTTCCTGATCACCCTCCCTCTCAAACAGGTATCTGTATCTTTCCACCAGCCGCCATACCCGATTAAGAAAGCGGTAGCTTCCCTCCACGCCCCGGTTACTCCATTCCAGGTCTCGCTCGGGAGGAGCGGCAAACAGACTGAAGAGGCGGGAGGTATCGGCCCCATAGCGCTCTATCAGCTCATCGGGGTCGACCACGTTTCCCTTCGACTTGGACATCTTGGCCCCGTCCTTCACCACCAGTCCCTGGGTGAGCAGGTTGGTGAAAGGCTCAGCCGTTTTCAGCAGGCCCAGGTCGCGCATGACCTTGGTAAAGAACCGGGCGTAGAGCAGATGCATGACCGCATGTTCCACCCCACCGATGTATTGGTCCACCGGCAGCCAGTAGTCGACTCGGGGGGCATCAAACATCCCTGCCGAATAATCCGGGCAGGCGTAGCGGGCGAAATACCAGGAGGATTCCACAAAGGTGTCCATAGTGTCAGTTTCTCGCCTGGCTGGCTGCTGGCATGCCGGGCAGGAGGTATTTACGAAATCAGGGCATTCCGGAAGAGCAGAGCCCGCGTTTGCGCCAAGATCCACCTGGGCGGGAAGCACCACCGGCAGGTCCTGGTAAGGTACCGGCACCGGGCCGCAGCTGGGACAATAGATTATGGGGATGGGCGCCCCCCAGTATCGCTGGCGGGAGATACCCCAATCCCGAAGCCGGTAGCTTACCGCGCCCTTGCCCAGGGAAAGGGATTCCAGCTTCAAAACGATCTTGTCCATCCCCTCTCGGTTCGGCATTCCGGAGAAGGGCCCGGAATTCACCATAGTCCCATCACCTTCGTAGGCCTGAGTCAGCTGGTCGGGTTGGAGCTCCTCACCCTCAGGGGTTATGACCACCTTGATGGGCAGGCCATACTCTTTGGCGAATTCAAAATCCCGCTGATCATGAGCGGGAACGGCCATAACCGCACCCGTGCCGTACTCGGGTAAAACAAAGTTGGCCACGTATATGGGGATCAATTCTTCCGTCAGCGGGTGGCGGCAATAAGCGCCGGTGAATATCCCTTCCTTCTTCTGCCCCTCGCCGGTCCTGGTCACACGGTCTTGGTTGATTATCCTCTGGACAAAACTCATTGCCTTAGACCGCTCCGGGCTATTTGCCACTAACTCTTCGACCGATGGATGCTCTGGGGCCAGGCTTACGAATGTGACTCCGTACAGGGTATCCTGCCGGGTAGTGAATACCTGAATGGCGCCTTCAGAGCCATCCAGAGGAAAGAGAATCTCAGCACCCCGGCTTTTCCCTATCCAGTTCCGCTGCATGAGAATGACCTTTTCCGGCCATCCCTTCAAATCCTCCAGGCAGTCTAACAGCTCCTCAGCATAGTCGGTTATCTTGAGGAACCACTGGGGCAGGAGCTTCTGAGTGACTTCCCCTTCGCAGCGCCAGCAGGTGCCTCCCTCGGCCTGTTCATTGGCCAGTACCGTTCTACAGGTCTTACACCAGTTGACGTAAGCCTCCTTCTTGTAGGCCAGGCCCCGTTCGAACAGCTTGATAAACAGCCACTGCTCCCATTTATAATAGTTGGGGTCGGAGGTATAAATCTCTCTGCTCCAGTCGTAGCTCAACCCCATCTTCTTTAGCTGGCTGCGCATATATTCGATATTTCGGCAGGTCCACTCGGCCGGGTGGGTATTGTTCTGGATAGCCGCGGCCTCGGCCGGCAGCCCAAACGCGTCCCAACCCATAGGGTGGAGCACGTTTAACCCCCGCATCCTCTTGAACCGGGCCACTACGTCTCCGATAGCGTAGTTGCGCACGTGGCCCATATGAATCTTGCCGGAAGGGTAGGGAAACATCTCCAGCAGATAATATTTCTGCCGGTTCGGGTCTTCCCTTACCTTAAATAATTCGGCCTGCTCCCATTCCTTTTGCCACTTCGCCTCTATTATCCGGGGGTCGTAGCTGACTTCCATTACCTTCTCCAGCGAGCCATTTGCCTAACAAAATAATCTATCATGCCCGGCCGTGGCTAGCAAGCTTTTGAATCGCTGCCGGTATGTTGTTATAAGACACTGTGGGAGAAACCTTCTCTGGGGAAAACCCTTTAAAAAGGGTTCTTCCCCAGACCCCTTTCCCAAATTTTGGGTTAGGTTTTGTTGGGCGCAAAAGCGC
>JAZFTZ010000253.1:0-7721 GCA_036446955.1 Thermodesulfobacteriota bacterium | reverse complement strand
GGGCTTTTCGTTTGCCAGAAAGGAGCAACGACCAAATATCCAATATCTTATGTATTGTGGGAAAAGAAAAGAGGAGCTGGTTTTGCTGCTGACAGTTCCCTGGAAGAGGTCGTCCGAAAGACCAAAAGGGCCAACCTTTGGTTCAAACCACTAGATTCTCACCAAACCGCCTCGCCCTGGATAATCGCCCGTCGTAAAGCCCTGGCGGCCATGTCGAATATGATGGGTCCCTCATTTTATCGGGCAAGGGCGGGCGCATGTACCTGGGCTAACGGTGTATATTGGTTCAAGGTTTTGGCCGTTCGTCCCGACGGGCTGATTATGGTGGAAAATATTCAGGAGGCGAGCAGGCTTCCCCTGAGAGGGGTGCAAACAAGTATGGAGCCTGACCTGATTTACCCCCTGCTCCGGGGCAGAGATGTCTCTCGCTGGAAGGCCAGCCCAGCTGTCCACATTCTGGTTCCTTACCGCCCGGACGAGGGCCGTCCAACAAAGGAGGCCTGGCTCAGGGCCCAACTTCCCTACACCTTTGCTTACCTGAAGTCCTTCCAAACCCTTCTCAGCAATAGGAGCGGCTACCAGAAGCTGCTTCAGGCCTCGGGCGCACCTTTTTACTCTCTGTACGATGTAGGGCCCTATACCTTTGCTCCCTTCAAGGTGGTTTGGCGGGAGCAGGCCGGTTTGCTGACCGCGGCCGTCGTCGGTCAGAGGGATGGGAAAACAGTGGTGCCCGACCATAAGCTCATGCTCATACCTCTTGAAAGTTCAGTCGAGGCACATTATGTGTGTGCCGCGCTGAATTCATGTATACCTCAGTTGGTAATTAATACGAACCAGGCGCTGGAAAACCTTAGTATCCAAAAGTTTGACGCCAATAGCGACACCCATGCTCGCCTTTGCAGGCTTTCTCAGCGTGCCCATGAGCTGACCAGCCGCAGCGATGCAGAGACCCAAGAGGAGTTGGCCCAGCTGGAGGAGGAGATTAACCTGGCTGCGGCCGACCTTTGGGGAATAACCTCAGAGGAGCTAGTGGATGTCAAACGATCTCTCAAAGAGCTTGGTTAACTTTCTTTGACAGAGGGAACAAAGGTATGTAAGCTATAGGCGAGTGATTCAATGGCCTATGGTGCCCTAAGCCATCAGGGGGGTCCTGGTGGCGAGCTTAACTAGAAGGAGAACTAGCAATGCCCAGGAATCCAAAAGACGACTCGGAATTCGAGTTTCGCATGAAGAAGGGAAGTGCTAAGCCCGTATTGATTGGAATAGGGATATTCGTGCTCATTGTTCTGATCAGCATGTCTACCACAGTGATACCTGCGGGCCACGTCGGGGTGAAGGATCTCTTTGGTTCGGTGTCCGACGATGTGCTTGGCGCCGGTTTTCACCTGGTGAACCCACTGGTCAAGGTGAGAAAGATGTCCGTTCAGACCGTGGAGGCTAAAGAGACCGCGGATGTGCCCTCCAAGGAAGGCTTGGTGGTGAGGGTGGATGTATCCCTGTTGTTGCGGCTGCAGAAGGAGAAGGCAGCTCACGTGTACAGGACCGTGGGAATGAACTATATAGCTGTTGTGGTGGATCCCCAGCTCAGGTCGGTAATTCGCGGAGTCACTGCCGCGTATGAGGCCAAGGCCCTTTATACCGCGGAACGAGAGGTAATCGCCAATCAAATTCAGAAGCAGTTACAACCTTTACTGGAGCCCAGAGGGGTAGTGGTGGAGAAGATCCTGTTGAGGTCGGTGTCCTTGCCCCGGATACTGTCCACGGCCATCGAGAGGAAGCTGGAGGCCGAGCAACAGTCTGAGCAGATGAAATTCGTCATCACCCGGGAGAAACAAGAGGCAGAGAGAAAACTGATCGAGGCGAAGGGTATCGCCAACTATCAACGCACCGTGGCCAAGGAGATCACCAAGCAGCTGCTGGAGTGGAAGGGTATAGAGGCCACTGAGAAGCTTGCCGCCAGCCCGAATGCGAAGATAATAGTGGTGGGAAACCCCACCAAAGGCCTGCCCCTTATCTACGCCGGGCAGTAATCAGACTGGTTTAAGTTAATGGAACTAGGTGAATAGGCAGCCAGTGCTAAACGGCATAGTTCCCGCGTTGCTAACCCCTTTCAGCCAAGCTGGCAAGGGGTTGGATGAAGATGCCTTTGTGGCCCTGGTTGAGTTTGTCATCAACGCCGGGGTACATGGGCTGTACGCGGCGGGCACGAGCGGGGAAGCCCCGCTTATGAGTTTGAGTGAAAGGAAGGCGCTGGCCTGCCTGGCCGTCAAGGCCGCCAAGGGAAGAGTCAAGGTTGCCATCCAAACGGGATGCGTTAGCACCAGGGATACGCTGGAGTTGACCGTCCATGCCTCGGAGATAGGCGCGGATGCTGCCGGCATAGTCACACCCTACTATTACCCCTTTGATGAAGAAAGCCTGCAAAATCATTATTCTAAAGTAGCGGCCGCCGCGGGTGGTTTCCCATTGTACCTGTACAACATTCCCAGTCGGACTGGCAACGACATTTCGCCCTCCCTGGTAAAGCGACTGGCCGATGAGCACGGCAATATAGTCGGGATAAAGGACAGCAGCAAGGATCTGGAAAGGTTCATGCAGTATGTGACCGAGCTATCACCGCGAATATCGGTGATAATGGGCACCGACTCGTTTATTTTGCCGGCCTTTTTGTTGGGTGGCTCAGCGGCCATAACCGCGGTGGGTAATGTCTTCCCCGAGGTGGTGGTCAAGCTGTACCAGTGTTGCCAAGCGGGAAGTTGGGAAGAAGCAGTAAAACAGCAGTACCGGGTGAACAAGATCAAAGAAATCCTGAAAGGCCCCCTCTGGCTGGCGACCTATAAGGCGGCACTGACTCTTAGGGGCATTCCCTTTGGGCGGGCCAGACTGCCCCACGGAGAGGTATCAAAGGAGGAGATGAGCAGGCTGGAATCGAGGCTTCGGCAGGAAGGTTTAATTTAAGGGTTGTTGAAGGCAAAATCGGCCCAGGGCCCAGGCGATCTAAACCTTACCGCAAGGAGGTAGGCTAGGGCAGTATCGGCTTATATCTTTATCGATTGTTCCCAGGGCAAAGCGGTAACAGCCAGCCGCAGTATAAAGAAGATACCAGGGATAAAGATGGCCAACGCGGTTACCGGGCCCTTTGACATCGTAGCCCTGGGTCAGGCCAAAGACTTTTCTGAGCTGACCAAATTGGTGGTGGGCAAGGTTCAGAAGGTCCAGGGGGTGGTTAAGACCACGACCAGCATCCTGGTCGATTAGCAACGGATCCATATTGATAGCGGGAGGGCGAGATGAGCAGACCGATTGTTCTCGTGATCGGGGCAGTTTTGGTTCTGTTAGCAGCCGGGTACTCCTGGGCTCAGCAGGAGTGGTCGCTTAAGGATCAGATGGACGTGGGAGATCGAGCTTCGGAGACCGACCATAGTTACCGTGTCCAACAGGAAAGCTGGAAGGGAAAGTTGACCCTTTCCTATCCCGATGGCCGCAGAGTGGCTGACAGCGGCCGGGCTTACCGGGGCTCGGAATCATGGAGGATTACAAATCTAATCCCGAACAAAGAGGTTAAGTTAGTCAAAAGGATCGACCATACCATCGCCGACCAGGTGACCGATGTCTATGTTAATGGCAGGTACGTGGGTCGCTGGAGCGTTGCCGGTAGCTCTCGGGGTTGGTCGGATAGCGAATTTGTCATTCCAGCCAGGTTTATATCTTCTTCCCAGGCCCGGGTGGAGCAGAGATTCGTCTCCTCGGCTATAGATGCCAGCAGCTTTCGTTATTGGGCCTATCAGCAACCCGCGGCCCGGGGCGGTTTGCTGGGCGAGATATTCGGTGCCATGAGAGGCCAGGAGCAACCTTCTGAGCAGGTAAGGCCTGGTGTTGGCATCGATCCCGAAGAGCAAGGATTGCTGGATGCCCTGAAAAGATATTTCGAGACCCATTAAAGGGTTGAATGGGGGCTGACAGTTGATCCCAGGCCGGCTATCTCCGCCAAAACGAATACTGATGGGCCCGGGGCCTAGCAATATCAATGCCCGGGTGGCCCGGGCCCTTTCCGCGCCCCTTATCGGCCATCTGGACCCGTACTTTCTGGAGGTTATGGATGAAGTGGTTCAGATGCTCCGGCTGGTGTTTCAGACGAAAAACAGGCTGACCATACCGATCTCCGGTACCGGCAGCGCGGGTATGGAGGCCGCTTTTGTTAACTTCATAGAGCCCGGTGATAAAGCGATTATCGGCATCAACGGTTTGTTTGGTCAGCGGATGGCCGATATCTGTCAGCGTCTGGGGGCAAAGGTAATCGCGGTTGAAGCCGACTGGGGCAGGATCGTGGAACCGGGGAGCCTGACCAGGGCTCTGAAGGCCCATGCTGACGCCAGGGTGCTGGCTGTAGTTCACGCCGAAACCTCCACCGGCGCCTGGCAGCCGCTGGCAGAGCTGGGTGAGGCTTGCGCCAGGAGTGAGACGCTGTTCCTGGTGGACGCGGTTACTTCCCTGGCCGGTTGCCTGGTTAAGGTGGATGAGTGGCGCATCGATATTTGCTACAGTGGAACGCAAAAGTGCCTGAGTGTGCCCCCTGGCCTGGCCCCGCTCACTGTCAGCGATAAAGCTGTTCAGGTGTTAGCCGGGAGAAAATCCAAGGTAAGCAGTTGGTACCTAGATCTGGGCCTCATTATGAAATACTGGGGCAAGGAGAGGGTATATCACCACACCGGCCCGGTGAGCATGATTTATGCCCTGTATGAAGGGTTGCGGCTGGTGCTGGAAGAGGGTCTGGAGGAGAGGTTTGCCCGCCACCGCTGGGTAGCTGAGCTGCTGGAGGAAAGGTTGAACTCGCTGGGATTTGTCTATTATGCTCAGCCGGGCTATCGCTTGCCCATGTTGAATGCGGTGAAGCCACCGAAGAATTTGGACATTCACCATACCCGCAAACGCCTGCTTAGCCAATACAACGTTGAGCTGGGCGGCGGTTTGGGCCCTCTGAAAGATAAGATCTGGCGTATCGGCCTTATGGGGGAATCAGCGACTAAGGAGAATGTTGACTATCTTGCTGCTGCGCTGGCGGAAATCATGAACGGTTAACCCGGTCTAAGACTAGCTGTCCCTTTTTCACCACCAGCTTTATGCTTTCCTTATTCAGCGAACTTATATCTTCCAGGGGGTTTCCCTCCACTACCACTAGGTCCGCCTCTTTCCCTGCCACCAACGTTCCCACTTTATCAGCTAGCCCCAGAAGCTCGGCTGCTTGGCTGGTGGCAGCCATTATCGCTTCCTCGGGAGAAAGGCCCAGCCTGACCATCGCGGCCAACTCCTGGTGGTTCTCGCCGTGGTAATTGAAGGGCATGCCAGCATCGGTTCCCAGGGCGATTTTCAACCCCGCGCTATGAGCCGCCTTAAAACTTTCCTCCGCCGCGTTAAGAACCTGCAAAGACTTAGCCACTATGTAGTCGGGTATACCGGCCTGAGTGCCTTTTTCCACCACCAGATGGATTGGGCTCACCGTGGGCACGAGAAAGGTACCGGCAGCCTGCATCAGGGAAATACTCTCCTCGTTGGCTAAAAAAGCGTGTTCGATAGAGTCTATCCCGGCTCGCACCGCGTTCTTTATTCCCTCCGCGCCATGGGCGTGGGCCCCGGTTTTTTTCCCGGCTTTTTTTGCCTCTTGGATGCCGGCCGCCAGTTCATCGTAGTCCAGTTGCGGGACACCTACGGCAATGCCTTCAGTCATGATACCGCCGGTAGCTATAAATTTGACGAAGTCCGCGCCTGCCTTAATCACCCCCCGCACCCCTTTGCGAGTTTCCTGAGGGCCATCTACCTCCCGGCCGCACCACCAGCCGTGACCACCGGTCATGCATAGGGCTCGGCCCGCGGCCACTATCCTGGGGCCGGTGGCCAACCCCTGTTCGATAGCCGACCGCAAGGCGATAACCACATCGCTTTTTGCTCCGCAATCTCTGACGGTGGTAAAACCGGATTTCAGCGTCTTTTCCGCGTTGGCCCCGGCGCGCAACGCGGCCAGGGCGTCGGAGTCCGTCTGCACCTGGGAGACGGGGTCTGCCTCTCCCTGGGAGGTCAAATGAACGTGGCAATCTATAAGACCGGGAAGCAGGCACTGCCCGGCCAACTCGATTACCCGCTGGTAGCCTTTGAGACTGCCTTTAAAGCGAGTGCCAACCCTGACGATGGTCTCGTTTTCGATGGCCACATACCCTCTTTCCAACACTTTCCCGCGGCCGTCGATGACGGTGCCATTGATAAGAAGCATGTTCATGGCTTTATTCGGGCTGCAACTGCAGGTCTGGCCGGAAGTCTGGCTCTTTATATGGGGGCAAGAATTTCAGCTCATCCACGTAGATGACGCAAGCGCTCCCTTCCAGCAAAAGCTGCACGTGTCCGGCCTTCTCCCATTTACGGTTCTTCTCCTTAACTCCATTGTAATTAGTATTGCCTGGGCTGAGGAGGAATTTCTTCCAACCCTTATAATCGAGCTTAAATACCGCTGACTCCCAGAAGCTGTCTTTGCTAGTAAAAAGCCTGACCTGCATAGTAATATTGCACCTTGGACTAAATATCCAGAAAGAGAGCTTCTGGTCAGCTTTCATGGACTTAATGTTAAACCCTAGCGCGCCCTGTTTGTAAGCGGTGGGATCGAAGACGATCTTTATATTCCTGTCTCCGTGGCGGATAAACTTTTTTTCTTTGTTAATGGAGGCCTTGATGGCCGAGGCCTGCTTCTTGGTTCGATATTTGTTCCAACTTAGGACGGTGCCGAGAAAGCTCACCGTCTCAAAGCTCAGGGAGCCGGCCGGGGAGGGGATCAAGCTCAACACAAAGGCTGCAACTATCAGGATGGCAACTGGGCCGCGAGCCTTAACCGTCACTCAATAACTCCGCGCAATTGGTGATCCAGCTCTGCTGTACGCAACATCTCGCTATCAGCGGGTAACATTATATCGAAAGTCGTCAGCTAAATTCAACCCCCTTTTGTCTATTATTATGTATTGTTACCAGTGGGGACGGGGCCGCGGGTGTTTGGGGGGAAACCTTCTCTGGGGAAAACCCTTTAAAAAGAGTTCTTCCTACAAAAGGGCCCGCGGCCCCGTCCCCCTGGAAGGGGGAAAATAACTTGGATAATCACCTCACGAGGGTTGTTTTCCTTGAATTTACCTGCCCGGAACAAATAAAATTAGAGTAAGCGGTTGTTAGAAAGGAGAGAAAACGGATGAGTCATTTACCTCACGACCTTCGGGAAGCATTCAAGGCAGCTATAGAAAGGGAGATTCAAGCCCGGCAGTTTTACCTGGACATAGCCGCGGCCAGTGATGAGAGACGCGCCCGGCTGCTGTTTGAGAAATTGGCCAAGGAAGAGGAGAAGCACAAGAGCTTGCTGGAAAGTGAATACGATGCCATATTTCTTCCGGAGATGTAGCTAGGCTAGAAAAACGCGCTCAGACAGGGGACTGGTTCCTCTTGGATCAGTCGGGGACAGTGGGTACATACCTCTTTACCGGGCTTTTTCGCACACCTCTTGCATCGGACTGATTGCTCCAGGGCCTGACGGAGAAGATTACTTAGCTCATTGTACTGTTTGAGTTTTGCATTCAACATCTTAATAAGGTTCTCTAAAGTAGAGCTTAATCTCCTCTGGGCCTCGTGCCCGGTAAGGCTATCCCCCCAGGTCTGGAATAAGGAGACTATATCCTCCAGGGGCATGTTCAAGG
>JAZFTZ010000252.1:0-7358 GCA_036446955.1 Thermodesulfobacteriota bacterium | reverse complement strand
TATCCGACTACTTTAGTCGGATATTATATTACCCGACTAAAACAGTCCAGTAAAAAATGAAAAAAAATTATATTGCTATGAGACAGGGCCGTGGGCCCCTGCCCCGGGACCCCCAAGACCCGAGCTGATCATGTTTGGATTGGCGCTACCGCGCCAATCCAAACATGACTCCAAATTTAGGAAAGGGGTCTGGGGAAGAACCCTTTTTAAAGGGTTTTCCCCAAAAAATGGTTTTCGGCCCTGTTTTCCGGGAATGGTTCAGCTTAAAAGGTCAATCCATGACCTGGCCGCCGTTTACCGGTATGTTGGCCCCGGTTACAAAATCGGAACCGTCGCCGGCCAGATAAAAAACCGCTTCAGCCACGTCCTGGGGTAGGGCATTACGGCCCAGGGGTGTTTTGGCCGCGGCAGCCTTGCGATGCTCCAGGGAGATCTCCTTCACCTTGGATTCGCTCAAGGTCAACGATGGCGAGACCATGTTTACCCGGATACATGAGGGAGCGAATTCCCGGGATAGCGCCCGGGAAAGGGCTTGGACTGCCCCTTTGCCCGCGACATAAGGCTGAAACCCGAAGCCGGGACGCCATACTTGGGTGGATAATACGTTAATTATGCACCCCTGCTTTCGTTCCAGCATGCCGGGAATTACCGCCTGGCAGCAATTAACCACCATCTTTAAGCTGCCTGCTAGCTGATATTGGTAATCCTCCCAGGTGGTATCCAGGAACGCCTTTCGGGTTAAGGGATTGACCGCGTTATTGACCAGGATATCGATCTTACCGAAATGTTCAATGGCCTGGGAGACCATGGAGTCAACCTGGTCTCGGTCAGTAACATCGGCCTTGACAGCCAGGGCTCGACTGCCGCTTAAGTTGATGGCGTTGACTACCCGGTTAGCCTTATCCTCGCTTTTGCAGTAGTTGACCAGTACCCAGGCACCCGAACAGCCCAGCCTTTTCGCGCAAGCTGCACCTATGCCCTGGCTAGCTCCGGTGACCAGTGCTACCTTTTCTTTCATCTTTTTTCCCCCGTATCAACTGAGATCTTGCCGAAGGACGGGGCCGATGGTTCCTCTGTGGGGAAGAAAACTTTTAAAAGGGTTCTTCCCCACAGAGGTTCTCCCAAAAATGGTTTTCGGTACCTGTCCCTTGGCACGGGTTTCCTTTACAGCGACAATGACAGGCTATCTCAGGCGGGATCTTGGCCGCACCTTTTCAATAGTCTCTCCCACTCTTCATCCAGTCTAGCCTGAAGTTGCTCCACGATGGGGGCATTCTCCGGCTTAAGAAGGTGGGCGAAACGGCCCTGCGGCTTGAGCCATTCGATGATCGACAGCTTTTTCTTGGGCTTGTAATTAAGTCGCCACTCACCGTTAATGACTTCAAACAGCGGCCAATAGCAGGTTTGCAAGGCCAGGTCGGTTATCTTTATCGTGTCGGCGGTGTCGTGGCGCCAGCCCCGGTCGCATGAGGCCAGGATGTTTATAAACGAGGGGCCATCGGTATCCAGCGCCCGCTGGACCTTGGTCATCAAGTCCCGCCACTGACTGGGCGCGGCTTGAGCCACATACGGGATGTTGTGAGCCACCACTATACCGGTCAGATCCTTTCTGAACTGGGGCTTGCCCACCACCTTGCGGCCCACCGGTGTGGTGGTCGTGCTCGCGCCCATGGGGGTGGCACTGCTTCGCTGCATGCCGGTATTCATGTAGGCTTCGTTGTTGTAGCAGATATATAAGAAACGGTGGCCTCTTTCCAGCGCGCCGGATAGGGATTGAAGACCGATGTCATAGGTGCCGCCGTCGCCACCTATGGCAATAAACCTGACCTCCTTATTGATCTTCCCCTGCCGTCTGAAGGCCCGATAGGCAGCTTCGACGCCGGAGATAGTCGCGGCCACGTTCTCAAAAGCACAATGTATCCAGGGCACCCGCCAGGAGCTCCACGGGAAAACGCTGGTCCCCACCTCCACACACCCGGTCGCGGTGGCAACCACCAGCGGCTGCTCGGCAGCAAGGAGCACCTGCCGAATGGCGACCGCGGCACCACAGCCGGCACACAGCCGGTGTCCGCCGGTAAGCAGGTCAGGTTTCTTGGAAAGCTCTTTAATCTTTAGAGCTGGCTTTTTCTCTAATCGAGGCATATTATTTCCTAAACTAAGTTATCTCCAGGGCTGGTTCCTGGCCATGGTCTTCAGACCTGACCGTCAGGTACTGGCAGCGCTGGCCCAGCTTTCCTGTGCGAGCAATCTCCTCCAACCGATGGTAGACGCCAAACACGTTCTCCAGGCTAACGTCTCTACCTCCCAATCCATACACATAATTTATGCAGTGCGGCTGGTCTGGGTTATCATAGAGCGCGGCGGCCACGTCAGTGAACAGGGGCCCCCCCAGCGCTCCGAAGGCGTCGGCCCGGTCCATAACCGCCACCGCCTTGGCATTTCTTATCGCCTGGGCGATCTCTTCGCCGGGGAAAGGGCGATAGACCCTGACTTTGAGCAGCCCCGCCTTCAATCCCCCTTGCCGCAATTCATCCACTGCGTCCTTAATAGTCCCGGCCACCGAGCCTATTGCCAGCACGATATACTCAGCATCCTCGATGCGATAAGGTTCGAAATAACCGTAAGCTCGGCCGGTTACCTCCTCCCATCGCCGGGCCACTTCCCGGATGACCGGCATGGCATTTTTTATTGCCTCGGACTGCTGCTTTCGGTGCTCGGTATAGTAATCGGACAGGTCGTTAGGGCCAAATGTTACCGGCTGATCCACGTCCAGCAGAGAGAAGGGGGGTTTATTCTCGCCGATAAACTTCTTGGCGGTTTCGTCCCTTATAAGTTCGACACCCTCCAGGGAGTGGCTTACGATAAAACCATCCATACAGACCATTACCGGCAACCTCACTTCCGGATGCTCGCCAATGAGTACCGCTTGAAACAGGTTATCATAGGCCTCCTGCGCGCCCTCGGAATAAATCTGGATCCAGCCGCAGTCCCTGGAACCCATGGTATCGCTATGGTCGGCATGAATGTTCAACGGACCGCTTAACGCCCGATTAACCACCGCCATTATCATGGGTAAACGGTAGCTGGCGGCGATATAGAGCACCTCGTGCATTAAGGCTAGGCCTTGAGATGAGGTGGTAGTAGCCGCCCTGGCGCCAGCCGCGGCGGCTCCGATGCAAGCACTCATGGCCGAATGTTCGCTCTCGGTGGGGACGAACTCGGTCTTCACCAGGCCGTCGGCGACGTACTCAGAGAACTCCTCGGTTATCTGGGTGGAAGGGGTTATGGGATAGGCGGCATAGACATCCGGTTCTACCTGTTTGAATGCGTGAGCCAACGCGCTGTTACCGGTAAGAGCTACCAACTTACTCATTTAAATCCAACTCCCCGCTAGTATGTCCCCGGCTCCCAAGGGAGAACCTGGTCATCCATATCCTTATCGCCATAAGCCTCTTTAGCTTCACCCTCATCCACCATGGCTATACACTTAACCTTATCCGGGCAAACCTCGTCACAGATGCCGCATCCCTTGCAGTGGGCTAAATCAAACCCCAACATCTTGCCCTCCCGCACAACCACGGACGAATCCGGGCACATTATCCAACAAATCAGACAGTGAATACATTTATCGGCATCCAAAACCGGGCGGCAGCTACGCCAGGAGCCGGTGGCATAGTCGTGAGAGTTACCCCCCTCGGGAATGATACCGCCCAGTGGCAGGCTCTTCCAGCCCCGTAGAACTATTTTCTTCAACCTTTAACCTCCTCGTAGGCCCTCTTTGCCGCCTCGACGTTACCGTTCACCACCTGGGAACCAAATTTCTTTCCCATAAATTCTCTAAGCTCCTCCAGAACGTTGTCCAACTTCACTATACCGGCGACCTTAACCAGCGCCCCCAACATGGGCGTGTTGGGAAATGGCCGGCCAAAGTTTTCCAAGGCTATATGGGTGGCGTCTACGGTAAACACCTTTCTATCCAGAGCATTGAGCTCCCGGGCCACGGCCTCAGGTTCCCGATTGCTGTTGACCAGAATGATTGTCCCGTTAGTCGTCCCTTCCAAAAGGTCAACCCCGCTTTTGAGCAGGGTTTCATCAAGGATAACCACCACGTCCGGGTTTACCGAGGTCGACCTGATTCTAATCGGTTTACTGCTTATCCGGTTAAAAGCCCGCAGGGGAGCACCCTGCCTCTCCGGGCCGTACTCAGGAAAGGCCTGAATAAAGAGCCCCTCTTTCAAGGCTGTCTCGGCCAGCATCTTGGCCGCGGTGACCGCGCCCTGTCCGGCTCGGGCATGCCAGCGAATCTCTGACATATCTTTACTGTTCATAATACCCGGCGGCCCTCCAATGCCATCCTCACCGTCACTTCATCAGTGTATTCCAGATCGCCCCCCATGGGCATACCCTGCGCTATCCGGGTCACCTTAACCTTCAACGGGGTTATCAGCTTGGCCAGGTAGAGGGCAGTAGCATCACCCTCCACCGTGGGATTAGTAGCCATGATCACTTCCTCCACCCCCTCGCGCTTTATCCGCTCAATCAACTCCTTTATCTTTATATCCTCCGGGGCCACCCCCTCCAAGGGAGAGATCAGACCGTGCAAGACATGATATGTACCCTTATGGGCTCCGGTTCGCTCGATGGCGGCCAGATCCCGGGGCTCCTCCACCACGCAAATCACCAATCTGTCACGTCTAATATCGGAGCAATAAGGGCAAGGGTCTTGCTCGCTGAAATTAAAACATCTGGAGCAAAGTCTAAGCTTTTCTTTTACCGCCAGGATGGCCTGGGCCAGATTTCTGGCTTCCGACTCTTTAATTGACAATATATGAAAAGCCAGCCTCTCGGCGGTCTTTTTCCCCACCCCAGGTAGCTTTACCAGCTGCTGCGTCAATCTTTCAAACGCGCCACCGAAATTCATATTACCACCATTCCTATCTTCAAAACAAGGGGAAAATACACCCTTTGTGGGAAGAACCCTTTTTAAAGGGTTTTCCCCAGAGAAGGTTTCCGCTCAGTTGTTACTGAGCATCCCCTTTCTTAACTCTAGGACAGCCCGGGGATGGGGATCCCCCCGGTTAGCTTGTTCATCTCCGCGGCCAGGGCATCGCGCGCCCTACGAGCAGCTTCGTTCACCGCGGCTAGTATCAGCTCCTCCAGTATCTGAACCTCTTCCGGGTTCACTACCTCCTGTTCAATACTTATGGAGAGTATATCGCCCCGGCCATTGGCGGTCACCTTAACCATGCCTCCTCCGGAAGAAGCCTCTATGGTTACGCTCTCCAGTCCCTTTTGGACCTTGGCTATCTTTTCTTGCACCTCTTTGGCCTGCTTCATCAGTTCTGAAAGAGAAGGCATGTTCAATCCTCCCTATCTTTAATGCTGGTCTTTATGCTCTTTTATAGATACCAACTTGGCTCCCAGGGTCTCCAACGTCGTTTGCACCGGATCATTGCCCGCTTGCCCTTTTAGAACCAGATTGATAGGCCTTTCCATAAATTTGCGGCAAAGCTCCTCCAGGCGCTTGTCCTTACCTCCTTCCTTTAGCCGGTCGATGAAAAAGCTCCTCTGATTAAATCCGACCACCAGTTGGTCGGATTCCAAAGCCAGCAATTTCCCCTGCTCCAGGATGGCCCCCAAAGGAGGATCCTCTCTGGTGACGAAGGCTACCAACTCCTGAAAGACCTGCCGAGCGCTCTTGCTTTTCTCCTCGCCTGCCTGCTGACGGGGGAGCTGCCCGGGCAGGTCTAGCTTTTTCTCCAGAGCCTCCAGCCTGGCTATGACTGATTCCAAGGGCAGCAGGTGAGCGGCATCCATCATCTTAATTAATACCATTTCTAGAGCCGTTCTCGGACTGGCAGACCTCTTTATCAGATATTCAGAATTAATCAGCAACTCCCACATACGGCGAAGGGCATCCAGGTCGAATCGCTCCGCCTGGCCGGCCAGCTGTTCGACCCGGTCGGGAGTAGTCCCCAAGTGCCTGGGGTCACCTTCCCCCAGCTTAACCGCGATCAAATCCCTCAGCTGGACGATAAGCCGTTCCCAGAACTTCTCCAGGGCTAGCCCCTGGTCATAGACCTTTGCCACCAGCTGAAACAGGCCGGATCCGTCCTGGGCTGATACTTTATCCAAGATATCAAAAAATATCCCTTCATCCATAATACCTATGATCTTTTCCAAGTCCTGACTGGTAAGGACCTGGCCGGAAAAGGAAATGGCCTGATCCAGCAAGCTTTCCGCATCCCTCATGGAGCCACTGGCTTCCCGGGAGATAAGGCTGAGAGCTGGATCATCCACCTGGAAACCATCCTGCGCGCAAATCCGCTTGAGTCTCTCAAATATCAGCGCCTCTGGCACCCGGCGAAAATTAAAATGCTGACAACGGGACAGGATGGTCAGCGGCAGCTTATGCGGCTCGGTGGTGGCCATAATGAACTTGATATGAGGGGGCGGTTCCTCCAGGGTCTTGAGCAGGGCATTGAACGCCTCTGTGGTAAGCATATGAACTTCATCGATTATATAGATTCGATAGCGGCTGCCGGCAGGTAAGTATTTGACATTCTCCCTGAGTTCGCGCACCGAGTCTATACCCCGGTTGGAAGCGCCGTCTATCTCCAGCACATCGACAGAGGCCCCCGAGATTATCTGGCGGCAGGAGGAACACCGGTCACAGGGGTGAGCATTGGGCCCCTCCTGGCAATTGAGCGCCTTGGCCAGTATACGGGCCATCGAGGTCTTACCCACCCCGCGCGGCCCGCTGAAGAGGTAAGCGTGAGCTACCCGGTCTCGCTCAATGGCGCCCACCAGGGTGCGGGATATTTGCTCTTGGGCGACCACCTCATCAAAGGTCTGGGGGCGCCACTTTCGGGCCAAAACCTCGTAGGTCATACTCTCCCAGGTCCCTAAAATAAAAAACAACCCCTGATCTTGCCTCAATACGCGCCTGCCTGCTAGGAGGACTGCGGCACACGACCGGGGGTTACTACCGCTGCTTCTTTCCAGACCTGACGGAGTTTGTAACCTGGCGTTGCACAGGTCCCAGCAAGCAGGCACATCCTAACTGGCGGAGAGAGAGGGATTCGAACCCTCGAGACGGCTTGTGGCCATCTACGCGATTTCCAGTCGCGTTCCTTCGGCCTCTCGGACACCTCTCCCGCTTTTTCTTTGTCCGGACCCGAATTTCTCAGCTAATTGTCAAAGACCCCCTAGCGAGAGGGATTTATCCTTACTAAAGCGGTTCACCGCCCTCCTGATCTCGGATCAGATTTTCTCACCTTCTCTCAACTTAGTTAAATAGCACTGTGGGGCGGGAATTGCAATATCCATTGGCGCCCGCTCCTATATTGGGGTGATCT
>JAZFTZ010000251.1:0-8459 GCA_036446955.1 Thermodesulfobacteriota bacterium | reverse complement strand
CCAGTCCTTGGCTGGGTCAGGTAGTGATCGCTCATACCAGACTGACAAAAGATAACCCGGGGCTGGTCAAGCGGGCGGTTAAAGCCCTGCGTCAGTCAACCGATTTCATCATGAAGGACCGGGAGTGGTCAGTAGCGAAATTGAAGTCTGCCTTGAGGCTCCCGGAAGTGGTGGCCCAGGAGGTCTATAAGTTGTCTACCTATGGCAGGGACTGGAACGTGAATCCCCGGGCCGCACAGAACGTCCGCGACTTCCTGGCCGAATATGGAATTATTCCCAGGGACAGCATACCCCCTATGAAAAGCTTATACCTGGCCGGCTTTGTTGACTGATCCAAACGCGCGTGCCTGTTGGCCAAAAACCGGCAGAACAAAGCGGGTGCGAGTAGTGGGTGTCTCATGACCATCGATATAAATTCAAAATAAGCTTGGGGCTTTTGACACCTCCGTAAATGCTGAATAGCTTCTGCTATTATTAGGTGGGATACCAACATCATCAACCCTTTCATTGGCGATTTTCGATACAAATCTTCTATGACGCAGCCAAAGGAGACTGCTACTAAATGAGAAATGATGGTTTTCAGGTAATAGATACAGATGTTCTCGTGGTCGGCGGTGGTCTTGCTGGCTGCTGGGCAGCCATTGGAGCGCGCGAGGAAGGAGCCCAGGTTACTCTGGTGGACAAGGGTGTCGTGGCCCGCAGTGGTACCATACTTTATTGCCACGACGCCCTGGCTCCACTGCCCGAAGGCCAGCAGGATATCTGGATGCGTGAGATGGTCGAGCACAGCGAGTTCCTAAGCGACCAGGCTTTCCTCAAGACCCTGCTTATGGAAGAGGGCGACAGGATAAGAGATCTGATAAGCTGGGGAGTTCCCTTTGAAAGAGACGAAAGGGGTCAACTCGTCAAGACCCTCGGCCGAGGCCACAAGATCAGCGAGGTGGTTTTATTCGATGGCCGAAAGATGATGGAGGTGGTCAAAAGGCAGTTGGTGCGGCAAAATATCAATCTGGTCGAAAGAACAATGGTCACCGACCTTCTAACCTCTGATGGTTCTCACCCTACCGGCGGCCGAATAGTTGGCGCGCTGGGGCTCCATGGCCGGAAGGGTACCATGGTTGTCTTTCAGGCCCGGGCGGTAGTTATAGCTACGGGATTTATAAGCCTCAAGCTTCACGCCGCGTTCGGAGATAACCTGACCGGAGATGGTCAAGCCATGGCGTTTCGCGCCGGGGCCAGCCTTACAGGCATGGAGTTCCTCTTTTGTCCCGGCTTCTGCTGTATAAAAGAGGGTAGGCTGATAGGCAGGAGCATGATCCAGTTCCAAACACTGGGGGCCCAAATAGTAAATGGCCAGCACGAGCGGTTCATGGAGAGATATGTACCTCAAAGAAAGGAAAGGCGAGCTACTTTTGGGCTGCTAGCCCAAGCGATGGTCAAGGAGATCATGGAAGGCCGCGGCCCCATCTATTTCGATATGCGTCACTTTACTGATGAAGAGATGAAGCGGGCACGCAGGATCATCCCGACCACCTTCTCCATGCTGGACGACGCGGGAATCGATCCGGCCAGAGAGCTTGTGGAATGCCGGCCAATAGTGAACCATCTGGCTGGCAACGCTCACGGTGGAATCCACACCGAGAAGGACGGCGCCTCGGATGTGCCAGGGCTGTGGGCCGGGGGTGCTGCTGCCTTTTTTGCTGGATGTACCGAACCTTTATCAGGGGGCATGGTGGCTTATTGCAACGTGTTCGGCCAGCGGACAGGGAGGTCCGCGGGCCGCTATGCCGCAGACTGTGAACAGGCTAAATTCGACTGGGACCAGGTAAAAAGATTGCGCCAAGAGCTCTTCGCTCCCTTGGAAAGAGACGATCCTATGAGGCCAGTTGATATATATTTCCGACTGGCGAGGAAAATGCTGAAGCCTGAGTACAGTATAATTAAAAATCAGGCTTCCATCATGGATATGATTAACGAAGTTGACGCTAGCTCCAGGGAAGATCTGCCCAGGCTGAGTGCGTCTAACATCCATGAATTGATTAAGGCCCAGGAAGCCAAGAACTTCCTGGATCTTCTGGCCCCCATGTACCTGGCCTCCCTGGAACGTAAGGAAAGCAGGCTGACTCATTACCGACAGGACTTTCCTTTTCAGGATTACACGCAGTGGCTGAAGTGGGTAAAGATAACCAAAGGCCCCGTGGGCCAGGAAGTCGGATTCAGGCCAGTACCTGTCGATAAAAACCCGTTAAAGCCACCAGAGCGGGCACGGGTTGCAAGCCCAGTTATTATCTAAATTACTGACCTGCCCTCAATTATTGTGCCATCTTAAAAGTTAGAATTGCTGGCATATAAAAGCCCTGCGAAGGTAGCTGTATAGCTTTGGGAGCCGCTGGGCAAGATTTCAACTGCAAATCGCTCGTCAGCTAGGGCCTTGTTAAGTGGAGATTTTCAGTTAAAAATAGAACCTTGGTAACTTAGCATGCCTAAACCATATTACAAGAACTCTTGGGGCACAAGGCTGTGCCACGATGGCTTACACCAATGCGCTGAACCGTGGATCAGCTGACGAATTCGTTAGTGAACAACTTCTCTGCGGGGGGGATTTTCCTCTCGGGCAAGACCCCGTTATCAATTAAAAACCCTCTGAGATTCTCTATCCCTTGCTTGCTTATCACGCCAGAGCGCCCGTAGCGCAAGTACTTACGGTGAATAAGGTTGGCCGCTTTATCCGAATAGCCGTATTCTTTCTTAAGTTTGCTTACAGTCCAGGCCCGGTCTTCCATGACTGAAACGGCACCCTCAATAATTGTCTTAAGCCCTGCCCGGAGTGTCCTTGAACCGGTTTGAGTGAAGCCTTTTCGGGCCGATATGGTGACGTCTATCCACTCTTTAGGCAGATAGTCCCGCATAGATACCGCCGCCCGGATCTGGCCCCTGAAGATCAATGGCGCCATCCCGAAGAACGAGAATATGGTGCCATCGGTAGCGCCAGCCTTAAGCGCGGCTATCTCCTTTCCCGCGCCGCCTGATGCCATAAACTTTATCTGGTTCTCCATATTCAATGCTTTGGCCAAGGCCAATCCAAAGGCGTGGACCAGGCCCCCGAAACGAGAAACGCCGATCTTAGCCCCCCGCAAGTCTTGCGGTCCCTTTATGCGGCTGTCAGAGCGGACATACACCGAGAACTCCTGAGGGGAATGCAGATCGGCTACAATTATTGCAGGAACCCCGCTAGCGATCGCCCGGACATCGGATATAGCCCCGCCCAGGCCAGCATCAATGGCCCCGCCAGCCATAGCTTGGAAAAGGGACCTTCCCGAATTAAAAGGGATGAATTCCGCATCGAGACCGTTCTTTTTCCAGAACCCTTTCTCCTCTGCCGCCCAGAAAGGCAACATGTAGCTTGGATTGGCTTTGACTGAGACAGCAACCTTGAACTTCTCCAAGCCAGCACTAGGGGCCGGGAAGAAGGCCAGCACTAAGAAAGAAACGGATAGTAAGAGGTAAGACATCTTTCTCATTTTTCCCCCTCCTTATTAACCATAACCGATATCACCAGTTTTTTCGCTCCGGGCCGCGCCGCCTAGGATGAGCCACTTACCTGACAGCAAACCAAAAGTAAGGTGGGCAAAAATACCCGAAAAGAAGAACGATGACCAACTCCCTCTCCATGGTTCTTCCCCAATTTGACGCCAGATAAGATTTAAGACCCAACAGCTTTGCTTTTAACAAAGAAGGTAGTTTGTGTCAAGGCATTTATCGGCCCGTCCATATTCTCTCCTGGCCAATAAGCGGGTCACCCAGCTTATTTTCGGGAAGCTGTCTTGGTGCACCGGGAACTCATGCCCGTGATTGATTTTAAGATGTAGTAAGTCAAGGACGAAAGATGCCAGCTGAGCCATATATTAACCGCAAATCGCTCACTAGCCAGGGCCTTGGTGAGGGAAGATTACCAGTTATAATCAGCAGTAGGCAGGGGCCAGAGGCTAGCAAGACTTCCAGCTGGAACTGGCCTCCCAGCCCAAGGCCCTTTTTTGCTTGACAGATTTGTAACTCCCCGTTAAATTTGCTTTATCGCACTAATACTCCACCTTCCAGAGGGCATACGATGGTTATTGTCAACGTAAGGCTTCGGAGCACCGTAACATAGCAATACGGTGCTTTTTGGTGGGAATGTTGACGATGAGCATAGACCGGCGAGAAAGAGGGTGCCGAGTACGTGGTGTTGCTTGTGGACACGACGGGTATGTTGGGCTCGTTCATGGGCAGGATTTCGAGGCGCTTCTGGAGGCTAGAAGATATCCATGGTAGTATACGTTCGCCCTAAAAGTGTTCGGGCCGCATCAGCCGGAGTCTTCATAGCCTTTGCAGCAAATGTACTGGCTATGGCCCCCGGCATCAACATCGGCGCTGCGTACCACGCGGCATTCGGCGGCGAACCGCCCGAAACGGAGCTCGGAACTAGGTAGGTGAGGCGTATGTGGCACAAGCTGACATATCTACTTCTCGTCCTTGGCCTCGGCTGGCTCTTCGTAGGACACGCCCTATCGCCGGCTCTTGCTGCCGGCGACTACGTGGGGGTCATCAATATAGATGGGCCTATAGACCGCATTAGTGCCCGGTACCTTGCCCGGGGCATCGACAAGACAATAGCCGATGGAGCCCAGCTGGTGGTTATCAAACTCGATACCCCGGGTGGATTGCTAAGCTCCACGCGCGATATGGTGGAGGCGATTCTGGGGGCCAAAATCCCAGTCGCCGTCTACGTGTCCCCCCCGGGGGCCCAAGCCGCCTCGGCGGGGACCTTCATCACCGCCGCTGCCAACTTCGCGGTCATGGCACCCGGCACCAATATCGGCGCCGCCTCGCCCGTTGCCGCGGGTGGACAAGACATACCTGCAACCCTGGCGAAGAAGATAAACGAAGATACACGGGCCTTCATACGGAGCATCGCCGAAAAGAGAGATAGGAACGTCCAGGCACTCGAGGAAACCGTCACCAAGGCCCGGTCCTATTCGGCCAGCGAGGCAGTGAAAAGGAACATCGCAGATTTCGTTGCCAGTGACCTGGCAGACCTGCTGGCCCAGCTCGATGGACGAAGGGCAAAAACCTCAGTGGGTACTGTTGTTCTGCACACCAAGGATGCTAACGTCCAAAATATCAAACGGACCCTCCTCGAGAGTTTTCTCAATGTCGTGGCCAGCCCGAACATCTTCTTCATGCTTTTAGCCATTGGTGGCCTGGGGATCCTGGTGGAGTTTGTAACCCCGGGATTTATCGGCCCCGGTGTGGTAGGGGTCATCGCTCTGGCACTGGCTTACGTGGGCATGGGAAACTTACCTGTCAACTGGGTAGGGGTCGGTCTGATTCTCTTCTCAATGATCCTGTTCTATCTGGAGCTGGCGGAACCGGGTTTAGGGATCTTTGGCATCGGGGGTGTAATCTGCTTTGCTCTAGGAGGCTTTCTTCTCTTTGGCGGCTTCTTCCGGGTGCCGGAAATCCCCGAGCCTAGTCTTAGAGTAAGCCCGTGGGTCATCGGTGTAATGGCAGGCGTGGCAGCTGTCCCCGTACTCTTCTTTGTATACGTCGCAAGGACTACCGGCGGGTCTAAAACGGGATACATCTCCGGTTCGGAGGAGGCCCTTATCGGGCAGCGAGGTGTAGCTGTCTCTGACCTGGCGCCTTCAGGTAAAGTACGTATAGCCAATGAGGAGTGGACGGCTACTATGGACCTCCCTGATTTTATACAAGAAGGAGAGGAGGTGAGGGTGATTGGGGTTTACGGCAGCATTCTCAAAGTAACTAGGTACTACCAGGAAACTGGGGGCGAAGAGAGCTAGTGACCAGCATTTAACATTCAGCAATGGGGCGTCAGCCTTGGGCAACAGGGGTGTATAGCTATAAACCCCTGCGACCTGAGGGCTGAATGCGTCCCTAAGGAGGTGCAAAATGGCGGGGTTTCATAAGTCAGGCCCGAACCAGGCGCTGATCGTGTCGGGCGGTTGGGAACAGCCGAAGGTAGTGGTGGGAGGAAGGATCTTTGTACTGCCAATCATTCAAAAAGTGCAAACCCTCTCCCTGGAGGTGATGACCCTAGTAGTGGAAACGGCCAAGGTCTATACCAAGGAAGGTGTTGCTCTCTCCGTGGATGGGGTGGCGCAGGTGAAGGTCGCACGGACTGAGGAGGCTATCAGGACCGCAGCGCAGCAGTTCCTCGGGAAGCGCCCTGCCGATATTGCAAACATCGCCCTTCAGACCATGGAGGGGCATCAGCGCGCTATGCTGGGCACTATGACCGTGGAGGAGATATACCGGGAGCGGGACATCTTCGCTAAGCAGGTGCGGGAGGTGGCGTCCACCGACATGGCAAGAATGGGCATGGAGATCGTGAGCTTCACCATCAGGGACATCCGAGATGATCAGGGGTACCTGGACGCTCTGGGAGTGCGCAGGACGGCAGAGGTCAAGAGAGATGCGGCCATCGGAGAGGCTGAAGCTTCGAGGGACTCGGGAATACGGGCGGCCCAAGCAGAGCAAAAGCGCCAGGCGGTCAGGTACCAGGCTGATACCGAGATCGCCGAGTCGGAGCGGGATTTCAGTCTTGAGAAGGCGGCCTACGATAAGCAAGTCAATGCACGTAAAGCTGAGACGGAGTTGGCGTATCAGCTCCAGGCAGCTAAGACCAAACAGCAGATCCGGCAGGAGGAGCTGCAAATTGACGTGGTGGAGCGGCAGAAGCAGATCGAAGTGCAAGAGCAAGAAATCATCCGCCGGGAGCGCGAGCTGGACGCCAGCGTAAGGAGGCCGGTAGAAGCGGAGCGAGATCGGTTGGAGACCCTCGCCGAAGGAAACAAGAGGCGCGTTAGGGTCGAAGCAGAGGGGGAGCGTTACCGCTTGGAGACCATTGCGGCAGGCAACAAGGGGCGCATCATGGCTGAGGCTGAGGGTGAGGCCGGGGCCATCAAGATGCGTGGTCAGGCTGAGGCCGAGGCCATCAGGGCTCGCGGTCTCGCTGAAGCCGAGGCGATGATGCGGAAGGCAGACGCATGGAAAGAGTACGGCCAGGCAGCGTTGATCCAGCAGCTCCTCGAAACGCTTCCCGAGGTGGCGAGCGCGGTGGCGCAGCCGCTAGCCAAGACCGAACGAATTGTGGTGATCAGCACCGGGGGGAGTGAGTCAGACGGAACCGGGGCGAGCAAGATCACCCGCGATGTGGCCAACACCATTGCACAGATACCTACCCTTGTTGAATCATTGACGGGGATAGACATCCTCGCGACGCTGAAGAGTCTGCCCGGCGTCAAGACCGTGAAGGGACAAGGTTCCGAACAGCCCGGGTCTGAAAAAGGGGCCTCTGCCGCTGGAGACGACACAGGGGAATCCCGCGATTAGATGATAGTTCAGTGATTAGCTAGGGGGTGCCTAGTACTGGATTGACAACAAGCGGGTAGCAGGGGGGCTCCCGTCCTCCCTATGAGGATCAAAATAGGGCGGGGGCAGGGGTCCTACTCTGCTTAGCTCTTTTTGTTGCGATTAGCGATAGAGATATTCTACCAGAAGGCTATTGGAATATTCACTTGTCTGAGGTTGATTTCAAGATGGAATAGTTCAGACCACAGGAAATGCCCAAGGGCTAGATTTCAAGCACAAATAGTGCCGGGCTGTGGCAACCCCTATCTGCCTCATTCTCCACTGCTTACCTTGGGACTCTTTTTTTATGTGGGCTCCTTACCAGTTGCTAAGCCCCTATCACTCTGCATCAACCCTGCACTAACCGTAATTAAACCCTGTCCTATTGGAGTCGCACGCCCAAGCTAAGGCTATTTTTGTCCTATTGTCAAACATAGGTAACACTTTCATGGTTTAATCCTCTTTAGGTTTTGGTATTTGGGGAAGGCTCTTAGGGTTTGGATGGGGGTTTTGCCGTTAAGGGCCATGTGGGGTCGGGTATGGTTGTAGTGGAAGAGCCAGTGGCCAAAGGCCAACTCCTCATGGAGCTGGATCAGCCGGAGCCTGGTGTGGAGTCGATGGTGGTGTATTGGTAGAACCTTCTGCCCTCCACCAGTTAGGGGAGGTATTTGAGATCCACCTGGAGCAGGTCTCCAGACCTGGGGACGATGAAGCGGCGGCGGTATCGCTTGGGCCGCTTCTTTCTCTCCCTGATCAGGCCGGCCCTTTCAAGCACTCGGTAGATGCCGCCAGGCCCAGGGGTATACCGGAGCCTTCTCTGGCGCTTAAGGGCATCCCAGAGCCTAAGCGGCCCAAGCTCACTCTTCTTGCGAAGCCTGATGATCTTTCTGGCCCTGGCTTTCTTTACCTGGCCAGGCGACCGATAGGGTCTTCTTGGGCTCCAGCAGGGAATTGGGGTTAGCGGTGGCCTCTTGAAACCGCTGGTGCCATTTGTAGAAGGTCTTGCGGGAGATCCCCAGGTGCTTACAGGCCAGGCTTACGTTCCCCAG
>JAZFTZ010000250.1:0-4067 GCA_036446955.1 Thermodesulfobacteriota bacterium | reverse complement strand
CTTGGTAAGGGGACTTATTTCCAGGTGAAATCGCTTCCTGGGCCAAGGCTGTTTTTGCTTGACAGATTTCTTACTCCCTGGTAGATTTGCAGCGTCACACCAAAACCCCACCCTTTGGGGGACGTTATGGCTTTAGGCAATTACAGGTTATAAGGCACCGCAAGACGAGAATAGGGTGCTTTTTGCGTTTCGGAGAGGTTACTGTCCAAAAAGAGTAGGCAGGCTGGCTCTTGGTCCCTCGCCTAGGACTATTTGAAGATTAGTTTATTTCTTTACGGCACAAGTTGAAATTTTAGCCTTAAGCTTGTGCCGTAATTGGGCTCTCTAAACTGAAAGGGAGGTGCAAAGATGGTTAGAAGAGTGTTTCTAATCGGTGGGGTTCTTCTGTGTATACTGACAGTTTTGCCCTTAAGAGGCCTAGCGGCAGAAAAGCTTAGCTTTGGTTCTCCTTCCAAAGGGGCATTGTATGGCCTGCCCCTGCTGGCTGCCGAGGAAAAGGGGTTCTGGAAAAAGAACGGCTTAGAAGGCAAGTGGATAGCCTTTCGATCGACCACTGATGTGACCAAGAGCATCGCCGCCGGCGCCGTGGACATGGGTTACGGAGTTATGATCATGATGATTCGAGCTGCTTCGAGGGGAATACCTCTGGTGGCGGTGGCAGCGACAAGCAGGATGGACTACTTTATCTGGGTCAACTCCGACAGCCTTATCCTGAAACCGGAGCATCTGAAAGGAACAACATTTGGAAGCTCAAGGCGGGGAGGTACGTTCGAGGTTTTTGCTCGTACCGCGTTCCGTGGTCTCGGCGTGGAGAAGGATATAACGTTTATATCTACCGGAGGACATGGGGCGTTTGCAGCGGCTATGAAGACAGGCAAAATCCAAAGCGTGATGTTGCAACCAGTGGATGCAATTCCTCTGATGCTAAAAGGGGAACTGCGTCCGCTCGTCTCTGTCGTCCAGTTCTTTCCCAAGGATAGGGTAGACAACATAATCATGTTAACCAGGCCGCTCGCTGATAAAAAACCGGAATTTGTGCGAGGGGGGGTAAGATCTATCCTCCAGAGCCAGGCTTTTATCCGGCAAGATAAGCCCTGGGCTCAGAAGCAACTGGTAGATGTCTTTAGATACACCCCTAAAGCGGCGGCCATGGTGTTCGAGCTTTTGATTGAGAGGATTTCCTCCATAGACCCTAAGATCAACCGGAAGGACGTGGAAAATACAATAAACTTCTTCGTCGAGAACAAGTTTATTGATAAAACATGGAAGATACCTCCGATTGATAAACTTTTCACCAACAGATTCACTGAATAGCGGGGTGTAGCGAATCGGGGTATGAATGAACAGTAAGCTCCTGGAGACTGAAGCCGGGCCAGGGGTTATTTTTGAAAAAAAGCTTGTCAGACGTAAGCGGGTAGAATTCAATTAACTTGGGGTTATTGCGTCGGAGAATAGCGCTAAATGAAAATGCAGGGTAACCGGTTCGGGTGCCACGGGGAGCGGGCCAGGAAAAGGAGTTTAGCGGGGGTCGGCCATTGACCTGAGCCGGTTTCCTATAAGGTGGTGGAACGAGCTCGATACTGGCCTATACATCATGGGGGAGAGCCCTGTCCCATTCAGGTTAAGGAAAGGAGAGCGGTGATGTATTACAAGGATCTGAGAGATTATCTGAAGGTGTTGGAAGAGAACGGTATGCTTATAAGGATTACCAATCCCATAAACAAAGATACCGAGCTTCACCCGCTGGTGAGACTACAGTACCGAGGGCTGCCTGAGGAGGAAAGGAAGGCCTTCCTGTTTGATAATATATATGACTGCCAGGACCGTCGCTACTCCATTCCGGTAGTGGTGGGGGCCATGGCTGCTTCTAGTCATATCTATGCCATCGGTTTGAAGCGTAAGGTGGAGGAGATACCCCAGACTTGGATCGAGGCCCAGGTCAACCCGATAGATCCGGTACTGGTTCCCAGCGGGCCGGTGCAGGAAGTGGTGCATAAGGGCGAGGAGCTTACTAAAGAAGGAGGCGGCCTGGAGATGTTCCCTATCCCCATTTCCACGCCTGGCTTTGACAACGCCCCCTATATCACATCTGGTCACTGGGTGACTAAGGACCCCGAGACCGGCAAAAGGAACCTGGGCAATTATCGTGGCCAGGTCAAAAGCAGAAACCGGTTGGGCTGCTGGGCGGGCCGGCCTCAGGACATCTCCAACCATTGGCGCATGTGCAAGGAAAGGGGCGTCCCGCTTGAGGCCGCGGTGGTAATAGGCGTTACTCCCAATGTATCTTACGTGGCGGTGAGCAAGGTTCCTTACGAACAGGACGAGCTGGCGGTGGCCGGCGGTCTTGCCGGGGAACCGCTGGAACTGGTAAAGTGCAAGACCGTTGATCTGGAAGTCCCGGCTAATGCCGAGATCGTCATCGAAGGGGAGATCCCCACTGATGTGGTGGAGCCGGAGGGGGCTTTTGGTGAATTCACCGGTTACATGGGCCGGCGCACCATCACCATGTTTCTCAACATCACCTGCATCACTCATCGCCGCGACCCCATCTACCAGGCCATCATCAGCCAGTTTCCGCCCAGCGAGAGCCGGAAACTGGTTCACATCGGCTCAGAGGCGGTCATGCTGAAATACCTGAAGGTGGATTGCGGCCTGGCCGGGGTGCAAGAAGTGGCCATGCATGAGGAATGCGCGGTATGGGGATACACCGTCATTCAGATAAAAAAGAAGAAGCCGGGGGACGGGGACTCCAAGCTGGTCCTTGATGCCCTGGAGAATATGGATAGGTTTAACGGCAAGATGGCTATCGTCGTGGATGAAGATATAAACCCTAAAGACCCGGACGCGGTCAACTGGGCGTTGTCCTTCCGGATGCAACCTCACCGAGATGTCCGGATAACTAAGGTTAAGGGGCTTCACCTTGATCCCTCGGTCATGGATCCAGGCGAGTTGGAAAAGGTGACCGGTCCTTTGGGCCAGTTGGAGAGCTCTTCTCTGCTCATTGATGCCACCAGAAAGTGGCCCTTCCCACCGGTCTCCCTGCCTAAGAAGGAGTTCATGGTGCGGGCGCTTGAGCTATGGGAGAAGGAAGGGCTTCCCGAGCTTAAACTGAAAGAGCCGTGGTATGGCTATTCCCTGGGTTACTGGACCGAGGAGGAGGAGGAAGAAGCCGTTCTCGCTTTGCAAGGCAAGCACTATCTTACCGGCGAGAGGCAGGCCAGCCGAAAAAAGAAAAGCTAGCGTGGAAGTCGGAAGAAAAGGGGGGTTCTGACGGGAGCAATAGTCAAGACCATTTACGCTGCCGCTGGCGTCAGAATCAGCTACCATCTCATTAGGTGGGAAAAGGTCTGGGCGGCATCCTTAATAGAGACCTTACGATTACCGATAGAAATCTTCTCCCAGCTTCCTAAAAAATATATTCTTCCCAGCTAACGAGTTCAAGATGTACTAGCTCAAACCACAGAAGGTGCAAAAGGGCCAGATTTCAGTCGTAAATCATCAGCCGTAGGGTGGGCACGGCCCACCACGAAATGGTTTCGAGAATTGGGGGGGATGAATCGGTGGGCAGAGCCCACCCTACAGGACTGTTATTCGCTTCTCTTGCGATACGATTTACCGGCTTGATAAAGTTCCAGCTCGTATTGAAATTCGGCTTTGCCCGACTCCGGGGCCATGGCAAGGGCTTTTGTTTGCCACTTCACCGCCTGCTTGAAGTCGCCGGCCTCGGCGTATGCGGCGGCCAGGACGCTGATATAATACGGGTTCTTCCACGACGTCAACTCACAGGCGCGGGTCGCGCTTTCAATGGCTTTCAGCCCGTTGCGAAAGGAGTGGTCGGGACACGCCGCCCAGAGCCAGGCCCGGGAACTGTAGGCCGCGGCGTATTTGGGATTGCGCTTGATCGCCTCCCCATAATCGGCGGTGGCCTTGTCGCATTCTTCCTTCCTAGCCCAAGCCCGACCGCGCCTGAAGTAGGCTGGCGCAAAATTCGGACTAGACTTGATAACAACGCTATAGTCGGCGATGGCCTTGTCGTATTCCTTCGTGATCAAATAAACGTCCCCCCG
>JAZFTZ010000249.1:0-4416 GCA_036446955.1 Thermodesulfobacteriota bacterium | reverse complement strand
AGATACTGGTGGGCCAGGGTGAGGTCTAATCTGTATTTCCTGGCCTCCGAGAGGATACCTGCGAAAGACTCCGTGGCAAAACTCTGAAACTCGTCCACGAAGAGGTAAAAATCTTCCCTCTTTGCTTCGGGTATATCGACCCTGCTCATTGCAGCAAGCTGCAGCTTGGTGATGAGCATGGCTCCCAGAAGTCGGCTGTTGTCTTCGCCAATTCTTCCTTTGGACAGATTCATTATTAAAATCTTCCTTTTATTCATCACATCTCTCATCTCGATGGCCGAACGGGTCTGCCCGATGATGTTTCGGATAAGGGGGGTGGAAATGAACTGTCCCACCTTGTTCTGGATGGGGGCCACCGCCTCTTCCCTGTACCGGTCGGGATACTTGGCGAACTCGTTTTCCCCGTAGGATTTGATTGCGGGATCGGTGAGACTGTTCACCACTTTTTTCGATAGCCGTTATTGACCTGCCCCTAAAAAATAGGTTCTTCCCAGCTAACGAGTTCAAGATGAATGCGCTCCAACTACAGAAAATGCCCGGGGGCTAGATTTCAACCGCAAATCGCTCGCCAGCTTGGGATTTTGGTAAGGGAAGATTTCCAGTTAAACTAGGTTTCTCAGGTCAAAGCTCTTACTGGTGGTAAGGTGATTTATTTCTAAATGGAATCGTTCTTGTAGGCCAAGGATATTTTTGTCCTGATCGGAAACAGAACAGAAAAGGGCCATTTGTCTCTTGACCCCCTCCGAAGTTCTTGGTAGAGATCCATTAATAACCAAAATTCCCCTTCTTCAACGGGAGCATCATTGTTTGGATAGCCACCGGCCACAAACGAGGAGGTGATGAACATGCTACACCTACTGATTCATCACAAAGTCCATGATTATGCGAAATGGAAACCTGGGTTCGACGGGTTCGCTGCCACTCAAAAGGCGAATGGTTCCAAGGGGGGATATCTATTCCGAATCACCGATGCCCCCAACGAGATTCTGATACTCTTAGAGTGGGATGATTTGGAAAAGGCTCGCAGGTTTACCCAATCCCAAGACTTGCGAGAGGGGATGCAAAGGGCTGGTGTTTCCGTCCAGCCTGAGTTCTATTTCCTTGAGGAGGTTGAACGAGTGCCCGAGTGATATTGCAGGCACTGGCCATGTGTTCCAGCAGGTTGCGGTACCCTGATCTGGCCAGTTCCAGCGAGTATTAAGGTATCCTGATCCCTCCAAGAGAGGAGGCGAGAAAAATGGCAAAATTGTTATTCCATGTCCTGACTGGCTCTGAGAATCATATAAAGTTTTGCATCACCATTCTCATGGTCACGGCGGTTCTGGTTATTTTCGGCTCCAATCCCAACAACAGCAGTGTTGACACCGCGAGCGCTCAGAGCAGTCCCGAGATGAGCTTCTTCGTCAGTAGCGCGAAGAGCAAGGCGGGCAACCTGGGCGGTCTGGCCGCGGCGGACCGCGTTTGCCATAATCTGGCGTCCGCCGTTGGGCTCGGCAACAAGACTTGGCGAGCCTATTTGAGCGTGGAGCGGGATCCCGACACCAACAAACCGACCGATGCCCGCAGTCGGATCGGCAATGGCCCCTGGTTCAACGCCAAAGGCGTCATGGTTGCCAAGGATCTCACCGAGCTGCACTCCCGCAAGGGAGAAGCAACCCTGTTTCTCGATGAGACCGGCCAACCTGTCCCAGGCAATTGGCCCAACTCCCCCAGACCCAACGAGCACGACATCCTGACCGGCTCGACGTCCGAAGGGAGGGTTTTGCCGGGGAAGACCTGTAACGACTGGACCTCCTACGCTGCCGACATGCAGGCGTAGGTTGGTCACTCAGACGGGTTAGGGCCTGGCGGCAATCCGTCGGGGAGATACTCGTCATGGAACTCGTCGCATGAGAATCAAAGCTGTGCCAACACCGCCCCGCGCGGTGGGGCAGGGCGCATCTACTGTTTCGCGACGAACTAAGTAGATGTGGAAGAACGGGGCTGGGGTTCAAACTGCATTAGAAGTATTGCTGGCAGCGCCCTACCCCCCTCAGCTAAAAATAAAGGAGCGATGCAACAAGGGACGTGTATTATGAACATAAGAAATCTTTTGGTAGCAGTAGTGAGTATTCTCCTTACCAGCCTGTTGATAATAGGAGTGCCCAGGCCCCTTTTGGCCCAGAATACTCAGATTCTGGTGGGGCCCGATTGGCTTAGACAAAATCTAGGTCGCGAGGGCTTGGTGGTTATTGATCTCAGGCAAAAAAGCGACTATCTTCGAGGTCATATACCAGGGGCGGTGAACCTGTCCCTGGCTGATATCACCGAGACCACCGGTGGAGTGCGCGGCATGTTGGCCGGAGCCGAAAAGATAGCCAGAGTATTTTCCAACTTGGGCATTGATGATAGCAGCATAGTGATTATCTACGATCTCTATCCCACTTCACGGGCGGCCCGCCTTTTTTGGGCCCTGGAATACACCGGCCACACGAATGCCAAGTTACTCAATGGGGGGTTCCAATACTGGGTCAGCAAAGGCTTCCCTCTTAGTCGGGAGGCGGTGAAACCGGTGGCTGCTAGCTATCAAGTCCGCGAAAGGAAAGAGCTTTTAGTTACTAAAGCCTACCTGCTGAGCAAGCCTGGTGATCCTGGTGTGAGCATTGTAGATTCACGCATGCTGAAGGAGTATCAGGGCGGGGTTGTAAGAGCAGCCAGAGGTGGACACATTCCTGGTGCAGTCAACATAGACTGGACGAATAACCTGGCCGCCGGAACCGCTCTGTTCAGGCCGGCCAAGGAGCTGAAGGAGTTGTACGAGGCTGCGGGTGTAGCCAAAGATAAGGAAGTAGTTACTTACTGCCAGACCGGGGTGCGGGCCTCCCATACCTACTTTACCTTGCGGTTTTTGGGTTACCCCCGGGTGAGGGTATATGATGGCTCCTGGGAGGAATGGGGCAACGACCCAGCATTACCTATACAGCCGGGTAGCTAAAGGCCGCGCCCTGACCGGAAATAATTAACGTCATATCAAGTAACTATGATTCAAAGATGTGAGTTCTATCTGTTAGTAGTGGTATTGAGGATATTAAGGCAGTCAATACTACTTAACAGGGAGGGTTTAGATGAACAAGGAGCCTAAGGAAGCAGGATCAGTCATGTGTCACGGCGCGATTACCAAAAGAAATCTTCTACCATGTTCCTAATAAAGTGTCCCCTTCTTTGGTAACGAGTTCAAGATGAAGCCGCTCCAGGAGCAGTAATGCGACATGGGCTACATTTCAACTGCAAATCGCTCACCAGCTTGGGCCTTGGTGAGGGGAGATTACCAGTTAAAATCGCTCTCCCAAATCCAGGCTTTTCCCGTTGGTAAGGTGACTTATTTCCAGGTGAAATCGTTACCCTGGCCAAGGCCATTTTTAGCTTGACAGATTTCTGACTCCCTGGTAGATTTGCATGATCAAACCAAAGCCCAGTCTTCAGGAGGGGCATCATGGCCTTAAAGAATGACAGCCTACAGAGCACCGTAACATAGGAACACAGTGCTTATTTTCTTTTGCTACGGGCCTATCGTTAATTGATAGGTGGAAAGAGTCCAGAAAGCCAAGTATTCCTTGGAAGGGATACTTTATCCGAAAACCGTGAGTGGAAGGAGGTTTGTGATGGCACGATTAATTCTGGTAACCTTTTTTCTCTTTTCCTTGGTCCCTTCGTCTTTTGCCGCGCAGAGACTTAGATTCGGTGTGGTCATCAAGGTCCCAGACCACGAATTGCCTGTCCTGGCAGCCGAGGAGAAGGGATTCTGGGAAAAAAATGGCCTGGAGGCGAAGACAACCATCTTTAAGGGCGGTGGTCCTTTTGGTCGTGCCTTGGCCGCCAGGGAGGTAGACGTGGGCACCAGCGGTGTTACCGGCCTTTTTATGGCTAATTCCCGCGGCTTGCCCTCAATAATGCTCGCTGCTTTTCAAAAGAGATCCTCCCTGGGTATCTGGGTGGCGGCCGGTGGCCCTAGGAAGAAGCCTAAGGATTTGGCTGGCGCCAGGCTTGGTATGTCCAGTACGGGCAGTTTGCCTCACATTTATGGTCAAGCAGTGGCCAAGATCCTGGGTCTGGAGAGGAAGATCAGGTTTGTGGCTGTAGGCGGTGTTGCCACGCGAATGGCAGCTTTAAAGTCCGGGGCTATTGATGGTCATCTCAGTCCTTTCAGTGCCATGGCTCGTTTCCAGCAAGAAGGCAAGTTGCGCGAGGTCCTTCGATTCTCGGACTATTTGCCTAAAGAGTGGGTGGCTACCATACTTGTGGCTCATAGAGAGACCACTATAGCGAAGCCGACCATGGTGGCCAGGGCAGTTAAGGCATTTTTCCAATCGATCCAGTTCATGCGAAATGACCCGTCTTGGACCATGCAGAAATTGTCCCAGATGCGGGGATATTCAC
>JAZFTZ010000248.1:0-4073 GCA_036446955.1 Thermodesulfobacteriota bacterium | reverse complement strand
GTGCCCACCACGGTCCTGGCCGAACAGCATTTTCAAAATTTTAACCGGCGTTTATCCCCTTATCCGGTGAGGACCGAGGTGCTGAGCCGGTTCAGGAGCCGGGCTGAACAGAAAAAGATAATCGCCGGCTTGAAGGATGGTAGCGTGGATATAGTTATCGGCACCCATCGCCTGCTCCAGGACGATGTAGGCTTCAGAGACCTGGGCTTGTTGATCATAGACGAAGAGCACCGTTTCGGCGTTCGGGACAAGGAGAGGTTAAAGAGACTTAGAGCTCTGGTCGATGTCATAACCCTGAGTGCTACGCCCATTCCCCGCACTCTACAACTATCCCTGGTGGGAATAAGAGACCTATCTATAATAGAAACACCTCCTGAGGGCCGTTTAGCCATAGAGACTTTAATTATTCGGCTCGACGATATCATAATTGCCCAGGCCATACGCCGGGAAATGGCCCGAGCTGGCCAGGTATTCTTCGTCCACAACCGGGTACAGAGCATTGACCGGGTGGCGCACCATTTAAAGAAGCTGGTGCCCGAGGCCAGGGTGGCCGTGGCTCATGGACAAATGGAGGCGCGTCAGCTGGAGAAGGTTATGGTGGAGTTTCTTAACCGCGGCTATGATGTGCTGGTGTGCACTACCATTATCGAATCAGGCCTGGATTATCCTCAGGCCAATACCATATTCATCAACCGGGCGGACAAATTTGGCTTGGCCCAGCTCTATCAGCTTCGGGGCCGGGTGGGTCGCTCTCCGGTGCAGGCTTATGCCTACCTTATCGTCCCGGCGCAAAGCTTATTGACCCGGGATGCCGAGAAAAGGCTGCATGCCCTGCTGCAGCTTACCGAGCTGGGGTCAGGGTTCCAGCTGGCCGCTCAGGACCTGGAGATAAGAGGTGCAGGAAACATCATGGGAACGGCCCAATCAGGCCATGTCCGGGCGCTGGGCTACGACCTGTATATGGAGCTGTTGACCAAAGCGGTGGCCAAGCTCAAGGGGGAGGAGATCGTCGAGGAGGTGGAGCCTGACATATCCCTGGGGATAAGTGCCTATATACCCGAGGAGTATGTGCCCGACGTTAACACCCGATTGGTGCTCTATAAACGAATGGCCGCCTCCTGTCAGCCGGCCGAACTGGAAGAGTTACAGCGAGAGATGGCCGACCGCTTTGGGCCGCTGCCAAACCTGGTGCTCACCCTGGTCAAAGTGATGGCGCTACGCCAGCGCCTCAAGGTGTTGCGGGCCAGTGCCGCCAAGAGGCAGGCGGGGAAGGTCAGGGTGGAGTTTAGCGACGATGCCCCGGTCTCCCTGGAGGATATCCTGACTCTCAAACAGAGCTTGGCCGATAGGATAACCTTGTGTCCTGACCGGGCCTTCATGATTTGTGTTGCCGGTCTGAAGGAAGAGGAGCTGCTGGCCCGCTTAGATACAGTTCTGGCATCGTTGGCGCAAATTTGTCAGGGTGTCCCGTCTTCAGACATCGGTAACAGTTAAGTGTTGTTGCGGGGGAAACCCTGAAGTTGAAGGGTTGCCATAAGCTGCCTTCAATTAACGGCAAAGATCTGGCGGAGGGCCATCAAAAAACGTACAATCTAACCTGGTGGTCAGCTGTCTTTTCGGGCAGGGGAAAAAAGGCGCAATAAAGTAACAGAAAACTGACTGGCTCCATGGCAACCTGTGATCTATGTAAAAGGAGGTCGAAAGTTACCTCCCGGTCTCTCGGGGTGTGCCGGAGCTGTATAATTAATAACTTCGCCCAGGCCCAACCCTATCTTGACCGGGCACATGAAAGCTCTCGGAGGGAATTTGGCCTGCCCATTTCTCCGCCTCGAGACTCATCGGGCCGGCTATGTCATTTTTGCCTGAACGAGTGCCGGATAGCACCCCAGGGCCGAGGCTATTGCGGCCTGAGAAGAAACTTGGCGGGCAAGATAGCCGGCGGCGGCCCTCAAGATGGCAACCTGAGCTGGTACCACGACCCCTTGCCAACCAATTGTGTGGCTGATTGGGTCTGTCCGGCTGGCTCCGAGGCAGGCTTCCCTGCCTTTTCCTACACCCCGGGCCCGGAGTATGGTTACAATAACCTGGCGGTTTTCTACCAGGCCTGCACATTTGATTGCCTTTTTTGTCAGAACTGGCATTTTCGCCCGCTGGCCTCGAAGAAAGGAGAGGTATCCAGCTCATGCTTGGCCGCTCAGCTAGATTCTAGGACTGCCTGCATTTGGTTACTTCGGCGGAGATCCCACGCCTCAATTGAGCCACGCGCTAGTGGCCGCGCGGCTGGCCCGACAACACAGTCAAGAACGCGTGCTGCGCATCTGCTGGGAGACCAATGGAGCCATGAACCAAAAGATGTTAAGGGAAATGGCCCGACTGTCCACGGAATCGGGTGGGTGCATAAAATTCGATTTGAAGGCTTTCAGCCAGGAGCTTCACCTGGCCTTGTGTGGGGTGAGCAACCGCCGGACTTTGGAGAACTTCCGCTTTTTGGCGACTTTGGTGGAGGAAAGGCCCGATCCCCCTTTGCTGGTCGCCAGCACGCTGTTAGTGCCTGGATATGTGGATGAAGGGGAGGTGGGCGCTATCGCCCGATTCATTGCCAGCTTGAATGTAAATATCCCTTATGCGTTGTTGGCCTTCTACCCTCATTTCTGCATGAGTGATTTACCCACCACCTCTAAAAGCCACGCCCTGGCTTGTCAGCGGGCGGCCTTGGCCGCAGGGTTAAAGAACGTGCGCCTGGGAAACCTGCATCTGTTGAGGAATGATTACTGATGGATGGGCGTGAGTTTGTGCCCGGCTATCTTAAGCTGTCCGGCCAAGCTAAGTTAAAGCAGAGGGTGGAGCAAGCCCTGGAGGTGCTCAGCGAGTGTCGGGTATGCGCGCGGGAATGTTATACCGACCGGACCAAGGAAGCCGGCGGCAGCTGCGGCGTGGGCAGGTACGCCATTGTCTCCAGCTACGCCCCTCACTTTGGTGAGGAACGTCCCCTGGTAGGCCGGCATGGCTCGGGAACGATATTCTTCGCCCATTGCAACCTGGGCTGCGTTTTTTGCCAGAACTATGACATCAGTCATCATGGCCAGGGAGAGGCAGTGGGCCCGGAGGTCCTGGCCCGGATAATGCTCGCCCTGCAGAGGATGGGTTGCCATAATATTAACCTGGTCACCCCCAGCCACGTGGTGCCCCAGGTATTGGAGGCGCTGCCTTTTGCCGTCGCAGATGGCCTTTGTATACCGCTGGTCTATAACAGCGGGGGATACGACTCGGTGGAGACGCTGGAACTGTTGGATGGCATTATTGACATATATATGCCCGATTTCAAGTATTTTTCCTCTGAGGTGGCCGCCCGTCTGTCCAATGCTCCCGACTACCCTGAGGTGGCTAAAAGAGCAGTGCGGGAAATGCACCGCCAGGTCGGGGACCTACAGTTGGACGCCAGCGGGATTGCCAGGCGCGGCCTTCTGGTGCGCCATTTGGTGCTGCCTGAGGACCAGGCAGGAAGCAGGGATGTGGCCAATTTTATCGCTGAGAAGATCTCCAAGAATACTTATGTCAACGTCATGGACCAGTACCGGCCCTGTTTCATGGCTCATAAGATACCCAGCCTGACTCGGCGCATATCTGCGGGGGAGTATCAACGGGCGGTGAAGGCCTTTCTTCAGGCAGGCATTACCCGTCTCGATGCCCGCTGAGACGGTTTCAGCTTTCCTGGGGAAAACCCTTTGTAAAGGGCCTTCCCCAGGAAAGGCTTTCCCTCATAAAAAAGCCCGGGTCCTATCAAGGAGTTAAATAATGTCTGAAAAAGTTAAGAGGGAAGCGGTTAAGCGCAAGAATCTTTTCTCCGGATTGACCGGCAACGTAATGACGCTGGGAATAGTCAGCATGCTCACCGACATGAGTTCAGAGATGATCTATCCCTTGCTACCCATCTTTCTGACCTCGGTTCTGGGCGTGGGTGTGGCTTTCCTGGGCGTTATAGAAGGGGTGGCCGAGAGTACCGCCAGTATCTTCAAACTTTTCTCAGGATGGTTTTCGGATCGGCTCCGTCGGCGTAAAAGCCTGGTCCTGTT
>JAZFTZ010000247.1:0-8377 GCA_036446955.1 Thermodesulfobacteriota bacterium | reverse complement strand
CCTCCTTGGCGCCGGCGTTTCTGACCATTTGGATGATCTTCCGGGAGGTGGTGCCCCGCACGATGGAATCATCCACCAGGACCACCCGCTTGCCACTGATCACCTCTCGCACCGGGTTCAACTTTATCTTCACCCCGAAGTGGCGAATAGACTGCTTGGGCTCGATAAATGTGCGCCCGACATAATGGTTCCTGATCAGCCCCAGATCCAGAGGTATATCGGCTTCCTCGGTGAAGCCAAAGGCGGCGGGCACGCCCGAGTCGGGAACGGCCAATACCACATCCGCATCCACCGGGTGCTCCCGGGCCAGGTTACGGCCCAGCATCTTTCTTACTGCATAGACCGACCTCTCGAATACATGGCTGTCCGGCCGGGAAAAATATACCAGTTCGAAGATGCAAAATGCCCGTTTGACCTCTTTGAAGGGTTTGAAGCTTTTCAGCCCGCTTTCATCCAAGAGGATGAGTTCGCCCGGCTCCACCTCCCTCAGGTATTCGGCCTCGACCAAGTCCAGGGCACAGGTCTCTGAGGCCAGGACAAAGGCGCCAGCCTTTTTGCCCAGCACCAAGGGGCGGAAGCCCAACGGGTCGCGGGCGGCCACCAGTTGGCGTTCGCTCAGAAATAAAAGCGAATATGCCCCTCGCACCCGCCGCAGGGCATCGATGATCCTATCCAGCAACGGCCCTCGTTTGGAGGTGGCGATTAGATGGACAATGACCTCGGTATCCATAGAAGACTGAAAGATGGAGCCATGAGACTCCAAATCCTGCCTTATCTGAACGGCATTTATCAAGTTGCCGTTATGCGCGGTAGCCATACCGCCCAGCGAAAAATTAACAAAAATCGGCTGGGCGTTCTTGAGCTCGCTTTCGCCGCTGGTAGAATAACGGACATGGCCAACAGCCATATAGCCATGAAGCCTGGCCAGCACCTCTTGATTAAATATATCCGCCACCAGGCCCATCTGACGGTGGCAACGGAGGGTGCGGCCGTTGGAAGAGACTATCCCCGCGCTCTCCTGGCCTCGGTGTTGGAGCGCGTAAAGGCCGAGATAAGCTAGATTGGCGGCTTCAGGGTGGCCATATATACCCACGATGCCGCATTTTTCCTTGGCTTCTTGCATAAGCTTCCCTGTATATCTAAACGGGATAAACCTTCATCCCCGGACGCGCAATATTATATCCAGCCCTTTCTTTTGATATAGTCAAACTCATAGGCGAATTCGTCCTTGCGCCTTAGAACCAATTGTATCATTGATTCTCTATGTTTGGCAATTTTCTCCTTTTGTTCAGGATAATCTCTTCTTTCTCGTATGGCCGCTACCAACTCCCCGGCTAACTTGCGGGCTTGGTTCATGGCCGCGGTCTCATCAGGGAACTTGCCATCTCTGGCCAGGCAGGGCAGCTTCCCAACCGTCTGGGCACCACAATAGATGAGGAAGAAATCCAGAAAGTCAGCTACCTCTTCCGCCTCCGAGCTGGCCGCGGCGGATAATGAGGCGCCGTATTTTCCCTCCAGGGTGTGGCAATGGAAAAATTTGCTGCTTCTATCCATCAGCGTTTTCATCTGCCCGGTGAGCTGGCCGCAATAGACCGGGCTGCTCAATATGATGCCATCGGCCACTTCCATCTTCTCCACTACCGGCCAGGCATCATCATCAATAATGCAGCGGCCTTTAACATGGCACTGGCGGGCAGCCAGGCAGTACTTGATGTCCAAATCAGCCAGGCATACCAATTCGGTTTGAGCCCCCAGCCCTTTCGCCTCCGCCAGCATGGCGGTGACCAACTTGCCGGTAGAACCCCATTCCTTGTGTGGACTTGATACCAGGCCTAATATCTTCATCTCCCCCTTTCCCCTTTCTCAGTTGCCAATCTTGCCTCCAGTGACTGGGTATAGACCTGCTCCATCTCTTCCACTCTAAGATCTATCCACCGGCCCAGCCTTAACCTGTTCCCGGTCACCTCTCCAATCACTTTTACAGGCACTTTATGAGTCTTGGCTATCGATTGCAGCGGGGAGAGATTTTCCCCCTCCAGGCTGACCACTATCCTGGCCGAGGACTCGCCAAAGAGCAGCCCGTCGAGCCGCATCTCCTCTGCCAGGGCTATCTTGGCGCCATAGCGCTGCCCATCCGGGCCAAGACAACATTCGGCCAGGGCCACTGCCAGCCCACCATCTGAGCAGTCATGGGCGGAGTTGATCAGACCTTGTTCCACCGCTTCCAGGCAGGTCAGGATGACGCCGGTCTCCAGGCCGAGGTCCAATGGGGGCGGAGTTCCTTGCACCCGGCCATGAATGATATTCAGATATTCGGAGCCGCCTATATCCAGGCCGGTAGTACCCAGCAAGACGATGACGTCCCCCTCGTTCTTGAACCAGCAAGTGAGATACCGGCTGCGCTCCTGCATGAGCCCAACCATGGCTACCGTGGGAGTGGGATAGATTCCTTGACCGCTGGTCTCATTATAAAAACTGACGTTACCGCTGACCACAGGCACGCCCAGTGCCTGGCACGCGGCCCTCATTCCCTCAATGGCCTGGGAGAACTGCCACATTACCTCGGGCTTTTCCGGGTTTCCGAAATTCAAGCAGTCAGTCAAGGCCAGGGGTCGAGCCCCAACGCAGGCCAAGTTTCGGGCCGCTTCACAAACGGTCAGGCCGCTACCGGTCCTCGGGTCCAGGTAGCAAAACCGGCCATTGCCGTCCACGGTCAATGCTATCCCTTTGGCCGTTCCCTTTACCCTTAACAGCGCGGCATCCGCGCCCGGCCTGATCACTGTGTTGAGACCCACCATATGGTCATATTGGCGGAATATCCAACCCTTGGAGGCAATGGCGGGGGAGGCCAGCAGACTGAGCAGGCATTGAGAATAATCCTTGGGCTCGGCCAGGCAGTCCAGGTCTAAACAGCGCACCTCGTCCAGATATGCCGGGGCCTTGGCCGACCGGTCATAAACCGGGGCCTGGCTGGTGAGCAGCGGGGTGGGTATGGAGGCTAATTCCTGGTCCCCTTTCATCACCCGGAGGTTGCCATCGGGGGTTACCTTTCCCACCACTACTGCCGGAAGGCCCCATTTTTCGAATACCTTCTTAATCTCCTCCTCAGACCCCTGTCTGGCAACCAAGAGCATCCTTTCCTGGGACTCAGATAACATCAACTCATAAGGGTCCATGCCTCTTTCTCGGACCGGGACCCGGGACAGATCCAGCTCAATTCCCATGCCGCCCCGATCAGCCATCTCCACCGAGGAGCAGGTCAATCCGGCGGCCCCCATGTCTTGAATGCCCACCAGGCAGCCGGTGCCCATCGCCTCCAGACAGGCCTCCAGCAGGAGCTTCTCAGTAAACGGGTCTCCCACCTGAACCGTGGGCCTCAATTGGTCGGCCCCTTCATCGAACTCCTGGGAAGCCATGGTAGCACCGTGGATGCCGTCCCGGCCAGTAGCCGACCCCACGTATATGACCGGGTTGTCAACACCGCCAGCACGCGCGGTAAATATCTTGCCCTGCTCCACCAGGCCCAGACAAAATACATTCACCAGACAGTTGTCGCGGTAACATTGAGCAAACCGGGTCTCTCCTCCCACGGTGGGGATGCCCATACAGTTTCCATACCAGGCTATCCCAGCCACCACCTGGGATAGGAGGTATCTGTTCCTGGCCTCCTCAAGCGGGCCGAAGCACAACGAATTGAGTAGAGCAATGGGCCGGGCGCCCATAGTGAAGATGTCTCGGATGATTCCGCCCACTCCGGTGGCCGCGCCCTGAAAGGGCTCGATGCTGGAGGGATGGTTATGGCTCTCCATCTTGAAGGCCAGGGCCAAATTATCATCAATGGCCACTACTCCAGCGTTCTCTCCCGGGCCGTAAATGACCCGCTCCCCCCGGCTGGGCAATTTTTTCAGATGGAGGCGAGAGCTCTTATAACTGCAATGCTCGCTCCACATGGCTGAGAAGATGCCCACCTCCACCTGGTTGGGCTCCCTTTTAAGGAGGGGTTGAATCTGGCGGTACTCCTGCCGGGAAAGGCCGTGGCTGAGGGCCAGCTCGAGCAGACTATCTTTAGCTTGGTTAGCCGGCAACGGCTTCTCTCCCTCCTTTCAAAGAATTGGTGATGGAGCGAAATACCAACAGGCCGTCCTCGCCTCCCAGCTCCTTTTCACAGCATCTTTCCGGATGAGGCATCATCCCTAAGATGTTACCTTGTTCGTTGGTAAGACCGGCTATATTGGCCAGCGAGCCGTTTGGGTTAGCCTCTTCGCTAACCCTGCCTTGAGAATCACAATAGCGAAAAATAATCTGGCCTTTGCTGGTAACCTTATTCAGGGTTTCCTCGTCGGCCAGATAGTTTCCCTCGTAGTGATTGATGGGAATGCGCACTATCTGACCGGGTCTGAAAAGACTGGTAAAAGGAGAATCGGACTTCTCCACCCTCAGATAGACATCCTGGCAGATGAACTTCAACCCTTGGTTTCTGAGTATAGCTCCCGGTAACAGGCCGGCTTCCAGTAATATCTGGAAGCCGTTACAGATCCCCAGCACCAACCCTCCCCCAGCCGCGTATTCCCTCAATCGCTCCATCGCGGGAGCGAATTTACCTATGGCACCGGGCCGTAAATAGTCGCCATAGGAGAACCCTCCGGGCAGGATTATGCAATCGTACCTCAAAGGAGAACCATCCGCGTGCCAGATGAATTCCGCCTCCTCTCCCAGCACCTCTCTTACCGCGTAGTGACAGTCGTAATCGCAGTTGGAGCCGGGAAAGAGCATGACGCCGAACTTTAGTGAGGGCTTATGTTTGCTGGAGCTCAAAGGAGAAATCCTCGATAACTATGTTAGCCAAGAGCTTGCGGCTCATCTCGTTGAGCAAGGCGGTCGCCTCTTTCTCGTCGCTAACCGCCAGGCTCAACTCTATAAACTTGCCCACCCTCACTTCCTTGACCTGTTCAAATCCCAGCGAAAGAAGAGAATTGTGGACTGCCTTGCCTTGCGGGTCCAAGACAGCCTTCTTTAAGGTTACGTATACTTTGGCCTGAATCATTTATTAATCGCTCTCAGCACGGTTTAGTAACCGCCGGGCCACTTCCTGGTAAGCCTCCTCCACCCGGCCCAAGTCCCGGCGAAATCTATCCTTGTCCATTTTTTCGTCAGTACCCACCTCCCAGAGGCGGCAGCCGTCAGGGGTGATTTCGTCACCGAGTAAGATATCGCCTTGATGTCGGCCGAACTCCAGCTTGAAATCGATCAGCCTGATTCCCACCCGGGCGAAAATCTCCTTCAGAATTTTATTCACCCGGTCTGCCATCTCCAGCATTTGGGCCAATTCCTCATCAGCCGCCAGCCCAAAGGTGCGAATATGGTATTCATTCAGCATAGGGTCATGCAAGGCGTCGTTCTTATAATAAAGCTCCAGGACTCGTTCCTTCAGCGGGGTCCCCTCGGCCAGACCCATTCTCTTAGCCAGGCTTCCGGCAACCACGTTTCTGACTATCAATTCCACTGGGATGATATCGAGTTTTTTTACCAGCATCTCCCGGTCGGAAAGCCTGCTCACAAAATGGGTGGAAATCCCCTGGGCCTCCAGCCGTTCAAACAGGTGGGAGGAGATCTGATTGTTCAGGATACCCTTGTTGACTATCTGGCCTTTCTTTTGCCCGTCAAATGCGGTGGCGTCATCCTTGAAATACTGGATGAGGAGGTTGGGGTCGGTGGTAAGGTACATTATCTTGGCCTTGCCTTCGTAAATCTTGTCTAGCTTTTTCACCTTTGCTCCTTGCGATTTCACTGAAAGAAGGAATCAGGAAAATACCCGGTGGAAGATATCATCCACGTACTTGGTATGATAGTTCAGGTCGAAGCATTGTTCAACTTCCTGGCGGGACAAAAATTTTGCCAGCCCGCGGTCGGCCCGAACCAGCTTGCGAAAATCCGTCTTATTCTGCCAGGCCCTCATGGCTAACCGCTGCACCGCTTCATAGGCCTGGGGCCGGGGCTGCCCTTTTTTCATCAACTCCAGCAGGAGCATCTGGGAAAAGATCAGCCCCCGGGTCTTATCCAAATTCGCCCGCATCTGCTCCGGGTAAACGAACATCTTGTCCAGCAAGTCGGCCATGCTGATAAGCATGTGATCTACCAGCGCGGTGCTGTCCGGCGCGATAACTCGTTCCACCGAGGAGTGGCTGATGTCCCTTTCGTGCCACAAAGCGACGTTTTCCATCGCGGCCAGGGCATAGCCCCGAACCAATCTGGCCAGACCAGTTAGCCGTTCCGCGGTTATCGGGTTGCGCTTGTGGGGCATGGCCGAGGAGCCCTGCTGACCTGCGGAGAAGAATTCCTCCAGCTCGGCGACCTCGGTTCTTTGCAAATGCCTGATCTCGGTGGCGAATTTCTCCACCGAGCTGGCTATAATGGCCAGGGTGGTGAAATATTGGGCATGCCGATCACGCTGGACGATTTGAGATGAAGCCGGCGCGGGTTTTAAACCTAATTTCTTGAGCACGTAAGCCTCTACCTCGGGCCCCAGGTAAGCAAAAGTACCCACCGCGCCCGAGATCTTGCCAAAAGCGATCACCTTCCGGGCCGCCTTCAGCCGTTCCAGGTTCCGGCGAGTCTCGTCATACCAGAGAGCCAGCTTCAACCCGAAGCTGATGGGCTCGGCATGCACCCCGTGGGTGCGGCCGATCATGGGCAGGTCTTTGTATTTGTAAGCCTTCTCCTTTAACACCTCCAGTAGCCTGAGAATATCCTTCTTTATTATATCCCCGGCCTCAACCAGTAAAAGAGCAAAGGAGGTGTCCAGCAAATCTGAAGAAGTAAGCCCCCAGTGCAGATAGCGGGCGTGTTCACCGATAGTCTCGGCCACTTGCGATACGAACGCGGCCACGTCGTGCTTCAAGGTGCGTTCCAACTCGTCGATGCGATCCGGGTCCAGTCTGGCCCTCTTCCTGACCAGAGGAAGTGTTTCCGCGGGAATATGGCCTTGCCGGGCCAGCGCCTCCATGACCAGAATCTCTATCTTGAGCCAGAGACGATAGCGGTTTTCGTTCTGCCATATCCGGGCTATTTCCGGACGAGTGTAGCGGGCAATCAACCTTTACCCCCCCTCGTTCAAACTGATCAGTTCTCCGACCACCCGCTGCTGGGCACAGAAAATCCTCACCCCCCTTACCCCGGCTCTCTTCAGCGCCAACTCAGCCTTCCTCATCGCCTTGATGGGAGAGTTGTTCACATCGCTTAAATGGGCCAAAACCACCGCCTTAAGCCGGCCATCGGCCACCTGGTGCAAAAGCTGGCTGGACTGGTCATTGCTTAGATGGCCGTTCCTGCCCCTGACCCGCTGCTTCACCCCCCAAGGGTAAGGGCCGGCAAGGAGCATCTCTCTATCGTGGTTGGATTCCAGAACCAACAGATCGCATCCTGTCAGCCGATGAGTTACCAGACTGGTCACCGCGCCCAGGTCCATAGCAATTCCTATCTTGACCTGGTGGTTAGTGACGGCAAAGCCCACCGGCTGAACGGCATCATGAGAGACGGTGAAAGGGTTGATCTCCACCTCCCCGATCCGAAAAGGCAGGTCGGGCTGGAAAAAGCGAACGGAACTCAGGCGCTGAATAACTGGTGCGGCTTCAAAAGCGCCCTGGCTTATATAGACCGGCAACTTATACCTGGTGGCCAACAAACGTGCCCCCTGCATGTGGTCAGCATGCTCGTGAGATAAAACCAGCGCTTTAAGGGCCGCGGGCTCCTGGCCGATCGCCCGCAATCGGTTGGCGATGGCAGTGGCGGAAAGACCACAGTCGAACAAAACCCTGGTGTGGCCACTGGCTACCCATACCGAGTTACCCCGGCTGCCACTACCCAAAACACATACCTTCACTGGCTAATGCTCCTTAATAATATTTATATCCCATAAACGCATGGGCAGCAAGGGAAAGTTCCAGGAGTGGTTATATAAGAGGGATAAAAATTGCGGCTGTTGGGAACCATCTTGGGCATTGGGACGTCCTCTATAACGTTTGGATGAGGTTTAGAAGATGAGTAAACGCGATTTGGATTGACAGGGGAGCGGCCTATCCTTACATTGACTGAACGGTCAGTCAAAAAAGGAGGGATCGATGCCCAGAAGGGTATTCAAACAAAAGAAACTGCACGAAATCCTGGTAGCAGCTCGCAAGGTTATCGCTCAGGACGGATTCCAAGGGGCCAACCTGGAGTCGATTGCCAGGGAGGCGGGCATCTCAAAGGGCGCGCTTTACCTCTATTTTCCCAATAAGGAGAACCTATTCTTGAGGGCTCTGGAGGACGGGTTTGATAACATGGTGGCCGACGTCACTCGAGCCATGGAGGGAGCCCGAGGGGTAAAGGCGAGGTTAAC
>JAZFTZ010000246.1:0-6765 GCA_036446955.1 Thermodesulfobacteriota bacterium | reverse complement strand
TAGCAAACAAGAAGCCAGCTTTTAAGACGGCCCGAAGAAGGGTTGGGAGGTCAAACCGCCTTTCCCGGAATTAGCTGTCTTGTGGCGGATTCTCTATATCGAACGGTGGCTAAGGCGAACTCAGTGCAAGAATATAGCAGTCGCGCCCGCGACCACTGCAAGAGAGCCAAGCCATAGCCGACCGGTGATGTTTTCCTCCTTGCTCATACACAAACGCGCTATTAGCACAGAGAAGAATCCGCCGGTATTTGCCAAAGGGCCGAGAACAACTACATCTCCCAGGCTCAACGAGTAATAATAGACGGGCAAGGCAACGGCTGTGCAAAGCCCGGCAAGGATGAAATAGACCAAGGAACGCTTGGTAATAGCAAACCGGCCCCGCTCCACTAACCTGGAGGAAACAAGAAGAGTGCAGAGCGAAGTGGTTGAGGTCACCGCCGCTGCTAACAGGGGATAAGGCAGAATCTGGAGGCCAAACTTCCTTAAGTTGGGCGATAAACCAAACAATAAAGCCGCGGCCAGGGGAAAGATCAGGTCTTTGAGTCTTACTCGGCCACCTCTAGCCCCTCCGGATAACACTACAAGCCCGATAACTATCAGCATTGCTCCTGAAAAGATGAGATAGGTCAGCCGCTCTCCCCTTATTAAAACCGCCCCCATTATGCTGAAGATGGGGGTAGCACCCAGTATCGCCCCGGCCCGGGCCGCGCCCAATCTATCAATGCTGATAAATTTCAGTAGCCGGCCCAGGGCCTGGGTAAATACACCGTCAATGATGAAAATCCAGAACAGAGAGAACTGGAAGGCATGCCAGGGTACAATAAAGAGGGTTAACGTCCAAATAACGATAAAATTTACCGCCAGGGTCACCACCGCCCCGGTCATGGCGTTCGAACCCTTGAAGCCCACTCGGACCAGATTGTTCGACCCGGCATACCCAATTGCTGTAAGCAGGCCGCCAGCTTCAACCCACACGACAACCTCTTAATCTGGAGAAAATTCTTTACAAAGGGTTTTTCCCCAGCCCCCCGCACAAAGACCCGCGACCACGTCCCCCGGGAAGGCCTTCGATCTGAACTTCTTCCCAAGGGCCAACCGCGACTAAGCGGCAATAAGGATAACAAACTGCACGAGAGACGCTCAGAAGAAACCCAGGGATAAAAAGATCCTTCTTCCTCTCCTTCTTAATCTAGAAAATCTGCCAGCTTGACATTCTGCCAGCCCAGCGGCCGGGCGCGATCAAACTTGGCCCGTTCCTCGGGCTTACTGGTAGGCGGCTTGGTCGCGTCTATCCCCATCTTGGAGCCTAGGCGTTGGCGAATGAGTGTCTCGGTGCACAAAGGCAGCTTCAGATCAAAGGGATGGTTCCTGGTGCCGCTCACAATAAACACATCTTTTTCCGGGTTAACCCGGTTGGCCAGGGCCCAGAAGACATCGCCAGGATCATAAATATCTACGTCATCATCAACGGCAATAACTAGTTTGGGATGAAGCAAGGTGCTGGAAAGGGCTGCCAGCAGAGTATTTTTGGCCTGGCCTCTGTAATGGGGCGTCATTTTAATAACCACCGTAAAGAGTCCAACGCCGCTTAGAAAGTTGACGTCTTTTATGTCCATAAGTCCCTCTACCTCTTTCAGCCGGGCATAGAGGTCTTGCGCCCTTCCCAAATCAGCAGGCGCGCCGCCCAATACGTCCTCGTACTCAAAGATGGCATCGTGGCGCATAGTAATGGCTGTAACGTGTACCACAGGCTCATGGTCAGCCAAGCAATAATACCCGGTGAACTCACTGAAGGGGCCTTCCAACTCTAGCTCCTGCGGCAGTATCTCGCCTTCAATAACCATCTCGGCGTCCGCAGGAACTAAAAGCTCCACGGTCTCGCAGGGGACCACTCTTAAAGGCTCGCCGAGAAAGGAGCCAGCCAGGGCCAGCTCGTCCACCTCAGGAGAGCCACACCAAAGGCCGGCCAGGTGGAAGGCCGGGTGGTGGCCGGTGACGATGGCCACCGGCATCGGCTGGCCCATTTTTTTGTACTTTTCATATATTGACCAGGTATGGCGGCCTCGGATGCAGTAGATACCCAGCTTATCCTTCCCTTTCACCTGGAGGCGTAAGATAGCCATATTATGGAGGCCGGTATCCGGATCCCTTACAATCGTTTCCGAAAAAGCCAGGTACGGACCGGCATCCTTCTCTGAGATCTGGGATGTCGGAATTAGATTCAGGTCGGCTTCTTGCCCCTTCAGAATAATCTCTTTTACCGGCCCGTCACTAATCTTTTGGGGCTCTGTGGGCTTCTGTTTGACCCTTGAGCTGTACTCGTCAAGCATCCTGTCAACCGGCACGCCCAAGGCCAAGGCCAGGCGCCGGCGACTCCGAGCCAGAACCCCACAGCCTCTCCAGTCAGGAAAGCCGGCCAAGCGATGAAAGAAGATCGCCTTCTCAACACCTGCCTGTCTCACCAAGGCACTTACCTCGAGCAGAGGATCAACCTCCTTTTTTAGCTCGTAAATGGCCTCTTTTTGCCTGAGTAAGTCAATGAAAGTGCGCATGTTCTTGGGCATTATGCTTTCCCCCAGTTTGCCTTGAGTCAGGGCTTCAATCCCTTGTTTTTTCAAAGATAACCGCAGCAGGAGCAGCCCCGGTCAGAACGGCGGTCATTCAAATTTATCTGCTGACCAAGGCTGAGAATTGTCAGCTTATTTTTCCGGCCTAGCTGAAGGATTAGATTCATCGGGCTCTTAGCCTTGCCAATCTCGGTTTGAATTAAGCGCTCCTGCTACAAAGCGGAAAGGAGGATACAATAATTTCAGGCTGCTGGGCAGCCTGTCATTCCCTAAAACTATGACCTCCCCCCTGAGGTTGGGGTTTTTGTATGATGATGCAAACCTACCAGTGAGGCGTAAATCTGTCAAGGGGGAAATGGCCTTGGCTCTGGGCCAAGAAATGGACTAACCTGGAAATAAGTCACCTTAGCAATGGGAAGAACTTGGATTTGAGATAGCCATTTTAACTGGAAATCTTTACTCACCAAGGCCCTGCCTGGCGAGCGATTTGTGGTTGAAATATGGGTCAGCTATCCCTCATAACAGCTTCGCAATCGACTTGACAGCGTCCCTAACCGCCTTGTTCATAGCCCAGCAGAAGCGGTAAACCTTTTTATCTACGGGTATAACTTCGAAGCGGGGACCGTTGCCCTTGACCACTAGAACCCGCGTTTGCATTTTGCCCTTTCGCTGAGGCGAGCCATCATCGCTTTCCGCAAGCCAGCCCCCCGTATTCAGTACTCGCCGACCGTGGAAGTTCTTACGATCGCACCAGGAGTGGGTGTGACCATACACAAACGTCGAGGACGCAGGGTAGTCATTGGCCCTTGTGAGAAACTTGGCAAGATAGTTCCGTAGATTCATACCAAGTTCCAGCTCCCCCTGACTCTTCGCCCTAGCTCGGCTCACCCTTGAGGGAGTGTTGACGTTCCTGGACTTCCCCTGTTTAATCCAGCCCCATATCCTTTTCCCCAGTTCCAGCATTTCTCTTGCTGCCTTCTCCACCGCTTTGGCAGGAAGCTTTCCACTCAAGATGTTTTTGGCCACCTCGAGCTTGTCTATGAATCTCTGAGCTTCCTCGTACAAATTCTCCGAATCCAGAGCCAATGGACCCCCTTGGCCGAAGCCATACCAAACCATCTCCAGCCATGGGGAGTTGGCCCGCTCTAAATCAGCCAGTGTCTGGACATCGATGAGCTTGCCGGGCCCCCACTGGCCGATCCATGATTGCGCATAATCAAAAAGATGGCCATGATCGAACACGTAGGTTCCACCGTCTGGTCCACGTGTCACATAATTGGGATATGCTACTTCCACACGATCCCGGCAATGCACGGGGAAAAACCCTTTGATGAATTGTACTCCCGGCTGCCTGGAATCCAGTGGGTCACTGGGCTCTGTGGTACGACAGAAAGGCGACCGCCACAAATCTGCCTGCCTCAGTGCTGATTCGATCCACTGTTCCTCAGAGACCTGTGCCCAGAGATGGTGGTCGTGGTTCCCGGGAATCAAGATGATGCGTTTTGGCGAAATACCATGTAGCATCTCAGACATAAACTTCTGAGCTTGGAAGGCCGCATCGTAATATGACGCTACAGACAAATCCAAGATATCCCCTAGGAGAATAAGGTGCGAGATAGGCGACTTAGCACTGATCCGGGCTAGGACATCGTTAAGCGTTTGTACCGTCAGATTTTCAGGTGCAATAACGGGATCCTTCTCCGGCTTCTTCAGTCGCTTGTTCACGAACGTATCAATGTCGGGGATGTCAGTTCGAAGGGAAGTTAGGATAGCGCCCAAATCAGTGTTCGCAACGCTTGATTCTTCCCCCAAATGTAGGTCGCTCAAGGTGATAATAGCCATGACGGCCCTCCTATATGAGTCATACATGTGACATGGCTTTGGGTACAAAACAACTATAGAATGCCCACTCTGCGCCCCGCGGCGTATCTTGAAAAGGAATTTCTCCGCTCGGTATTGCGTTTTCAGCAAACACCAGGTCAAACATCGAATAGGTTCAGCAGCCCGAGGCTCCTAGGAGATGGTCTTATTTCTTCTGCCTCGGGTTCGTCTGTGGAGTTGCCTCCAAAGTAGGTATGGGATCGCAATAAGTTTGCAGCAGCTAACGAACATTTGTCAAGCAAGGTTTTCAAAGCTAAGCCCTTTGGCCACTTTTAGCTGACTTCTCCGCTTTGAGTAGCAAGCTAGGTCATTGTTTCAAGTGCTTACTCTATATGGATTGCTGGGAAAAAATCAATTCGACCAAGGCAGATAATTACTGGAAACCCTTATCCGTAAGTAGCCCCATGGGATTCTCGATTTCATCCTGAATTCGATACTAAGCTAGGAGCTACTTTTCAGAAATCTGTTAGTAGATTTTTCTTGGTAATCACTTATGGCTGGGCCAGTTTTTGGGGGACCCTCAACACGGCCAACTCTAACTTTGGAGGTGGTACGGTAATTGGGGGCAGGTCATATGCTCCCCGCCCTTTTTCCAACTTTTTGGCCTGGGGTTATGGGTGCCCGGGGGAGGGGCTTCCAGCCCCTCTCCCGGGGAAGGTTTCAGGTCTTGTCTTGGAGTTCCGCCTATATTTTTGACGAACAGAACCGAGTTAAGTGTGCCTCAACCTAAGTAGCGGAAGCGTGCTTTATATCCCAGTTTCAGGACGTCGGGCTTGGCCTCATCGGGAATTTCAAAAAAGCCGGTGGATAGCTGCAGTTCCATCCACTCCGGGGAAAAGCCCGACTCCTGGGCCAGCTTGGCTACCTCCTGTTTGGCCAGGGAATCGCGGCCGAAAAGCTGGGCATAAAATGCCTTGCGCTTTAGTTCCTCGGGATGGTCAGGAGTAATCCTCAGCCTTTCCACAGGGCGACCATTGATGAGGTGTTCCTCGACGATCTCCTCCAGGTCTTCGGTCTTGACGGACGCATACCATACTCCCTCGGGATAGACGACCATTACCGAGGCCATGTCACAGAGATGTACACAGCCCGACGTGGTAGTGACCACACCCTTAGCGCCCTTTTCCCGTATGATCTCCTTAAGGCGGTCAACTACCGCTTCTGCGTTGAAGTTCTTGCAGTGTTTTCCAGTACAGGTGTACAAATGGATCCGGGGTACCTTCATTAACTCCCTCCTTATCTAGTTGCTTGAATTTATCTTTTCCCTAAACCAGCGAGCTCCAAGGCCAAAGAGCCTCTCAGAGCTAGGTCGCGACGCCGAATAGATACCTCAGCCCAAGGGGCTCGGGTTTATATTATCTTTTGAGATTGGAACGTGTCAATAGCACAAAGATTATTGGCTCGAAAAGGCCATATTCTCTCCCTTTATCTCAAGCACTCTTCGTCAGCAGATTGCTCTCAGCTGGATGAGCCGTGATCAAGGCGCGGCTTTAGCCTCGCTTGAGTTTACCGGTCATTCACACCCCAATCCTCTACCCTCCGCTAGTCAACAAATCTGTTGGTGAAAAGCTCATCAACCGGGGGTACCTTATTTTCATCTGCAAGCTTGTACTCGATGAGGAAGTTTCTTACATTCTCCACCGCCTTTCGGCTGATCTTGAGGCTTGCGGCGGCAATATCCACACGTACCACATCGGCCACCATGCTCGCCGCTTTAGGAGTGTAGTTAAGGGTCTCTGTTAGTTGCTTCTCAGCCCAGGGCTTATTTTGCCTAATGAAATCATCGCTCTGAAGGAGAGACCTTACCGCCCTTCGCACCAACCCTGGATTTTTATCAACGAGCGGCTTGTGCACGGCGATTGTGTCATATACGTACTCTTTGGGAAAGAACCGGTTGATAGAGATGAGCGGACGTATTTCCCCTTTTAGCAAGAGAGGAATTGCGTCCACTGGCTTCAAGATCGCGCTGTGGATTTTGCCTGTCTTCATGGCCGCTAGAAACGCCCCATGTCCTCCGGTAGATACAAACTTTACATCTTTCTCCAGGCCCAGGCGACGGAAGGCGGCACGAACATAAGCCTGGAACACCCCCCCCATCCTTGTGGTCCCAAATGTTGTCCCTTTCAGATGTGCCGGTTTCAGGATAAGGCTGTCGGATTTGACCCAGATATAGTTCTCTGCCCGAGCTCTCTCTGCCACCGCAACTAAAGGTATTCCCCTGGAAACACCCAAAATCACGCCGGTCATAGCCTGATAAGCCATATCCAGGGCGCCACTAACAATGGCCCGGTTGATGGCACCGGCCCCTCGAAAGGGT
>JAZFTZ010000245.1:0-2527 GCA_036446955.1 Thermodesulfobacteriota bacterium | reverse complement strand
GTCTGGGGGAGAACCTTTTTTAAAAGGTTTCCCCCAGACTTTAACAGCCAGTTGACGGGCTGGGGCTTTTTTGGTAGGGTTTAGAGGCTTTCCGTCAACCAAGGAGGCGTCATGACCGTGCTCAAACAAGTGTCCCCTTCTGGTCGGACCCGTATGATAGACGTGGGTGCCAAACCCGCCACCAAGCGGGAGGCTCGGGCCTTTGCCCGGGTGGAGATGAAGCCCGAGACACTTTCCCTGATAACAAAAAATAGGATTGAAAAGGGAAACGTCCTGGAGGTAGCTCGGCTGGCCGGTATTTTGGCCGCGAAGAAGACGTCGGAGATCATTCCGCTGTGCCATCCCTTGAACATCGAGCTGGTAGAGGTGGATGTGCAGCCAAACGAAGAGGTGGGTTCGCTGGATATCAATACCCTGGTTCGCCTCTCGGGAAAGACGGGCGTGGAGATGGAGGCGCTGACCGCGGCCTCGGCCGCGGCGCTAACAGTTTACGACATGTGCAAATCAGTGGACAAGGGAATGGTCATCAGCGATATCAAGCTGATGATGAAAAGAGGGGGCAGAAGCGGCCTGTACCGGCGCAAGGAGAAATAGCTATAGGACTAGCTCCGAGCAAGAGCTTTTTTGTGAGGGTACCCCTTTGTAAAGGGTTCTCCCCCATACCCCCTTCTTAAACTTTGGGTTAATCCTGGCGGGGCGCTAACGCGCCCATCCAGGCAGACCTTTTAATTCCTTGACAAGACTACAGTGGGTTTATAAATTAATGCAGGTATTCATTGAACCATCTGGTTGGCGTCACGAGGCGGCGATTATATCGGAAACCTGAGAGTAGCGCGGGCTAATTTGACTTGCTTTCGGTGCCCATCCGATTCAGAGGTAGAATGCCGACGGCGTCAGCCCTTGGTTTTGGTGATCCGGAGGACAATCTTGATGGTCTCCTCAGTGCTTAAGGTGATCGGGCTGGGGCGGGAGCGATTAGAAGCCCTTTTTAACGAGACCTTGGGCGAGGGGGTCTCCTATCAGCTAAATGAAGTGGGGCTGGAGTACCACGTCCTGCTCAGCTGTACAAAAAAAGATGCCCAAGGTGGAGAGTTTGCTCGTATCAAAGAGGGATTGATTGATAGATTAGGAGACTACTTCTTTGGCCAAGAAGGTGATACTTTTGAAACGGTGACCGCTAGTCTGCTCAAAGAGAAGGGTTTAACCCTGGCGGTGGCTGAGTCGCTGACCGGGGGCTTGATTACTGATCGGATCACCGATGTAGCTGGGTCGTCAGCCTATTTTATGACCGGCGTGGTGGTTTACAGCAACGAATCCAAGACCGATCTGCTGGGAGTGCCCGGGTCGGTTATAAGGGAGAAAGGGGCAGTCAGCCCGGAGGTGGCCTCGCTCATGGCCCAGGGTGTTAGGGATAGGGGCAAGACCGACCTTGGTCTGGCAGTTACCGGAGTAGCAGGCCCGTCGGGAGGTACGCCGCTTAAACCGGTGGGCACGGTCTATTTTTCGCTGATCAGTTCCCGGGGAAATCAGGTGGAGGGAAAGCTTTTCTCCGGTGAGAGAAGGGCTATAAAGTTGGCCGGCTCGACTCATGCTCTGGACATGCTCCGGCGTTTGCTGAAGGCCTGGTAAAGTGTGAGGACCTTTATCGCCATTGAGCTTGATGACTCCCTGGCCGGCAAGGTGAGGGATATGCAGGACAAGCTTCAGAGCCAGCTGGACGGGGTTAGATGGGTAGCCCCCGGTTCGGTACATCTGACCTTGAAGTTTTTGGGAGAAATTAATGAGCAGATGATCGAGGAGGTCTCCCGGCAGCTGGACGCGGTGGCTTCAGACAAAGGGGCCTTTTCTTTGCGCCCCAAAGGGGCGGGGGCGTTTCCCGACCTGAGGCGTCCCCGGGTGATCATTTTGGCTGCGGGTGAAGGGAGCGAGCAGGTGGCTGGGTTGGAAAAAGATATATCGTCTCGTCTGGAGAATATAGGTTTTCCCAGGGGAAGGCGGCCTTTTTCCCCGCACTTCACCTTGGGCAGGATCAAGAGATGGAATGCCAGGCTGGACCTGGCCAAGTTGTTGGAACCCTTCGCCGATTATGTGTTTGATCCCTTTAAAGTGGAGGAGTTTATTCTGTTCAGGAGTGAACTAAGGCCGGAGGGTGCTCGTTACACCAAGTTGGCCCGGTTTCTTTTCAAGGCGAACCTTCTCGGTTGAGCCTTTAAGAGGGGTTTAGATGGCGGTTAACGAAAACAGAGACAGGGCATTAGAGCTGGCGCTTACCCAGATAGAAAGGCAGTTTGGTAAAGGCTCTATTATGCGGTTGGGGGAAAAAGAGCTGGCTTTGAATGTGCCTATAATACCCACGGGCTCATTGAGCCTGGATCTGGCCCTGGGCATCGGCGGCATTCCTCGGGGGAGAATAACTGAGATTTTCGGGCCGGAGATGAGTGGCAAAACCACCTTAGCCCTGCATTTGCTATCCGAGGCGCAAAAGCAGGGAGGTATTACTGCCTTCATCGATGCTGAACATGCCATG